>NZ_JBHWUI010000112.1:0-28364 GCF_042737525.1 Kitasatospora sp. NPDC059973
ACAGCAGCCCGCCCCTCCGCAGAGTTCAGGACACCCCATGTACCGCACCGCACTGCGCAACGTGCTGGCCCACAAGGGCCGACTCCTGATGACGGCCCTCGCCGTCATGCTCGGCACCGCCTTCGTCGCCGGCACCATGGTCTTCTCCGACACCTTCGGCAAGGCCATGCAGGACAGCAACTCCAAGAGCTACTCCGACGTGTCGGTCCAGATCGTCGACCGGTCGGCCGGCTCCTCCGCCTCCGCCCGGGAGAAGAGCGAGACGAGCGCGGCCACCCTGACCGACGCCACCGTCCAGCAACTCGGCGCGCTCCCCGGGGCCGCCTCGGCCCGCGGCGTGGTCAGCGGCTTCACCGGCGTCGCCGACCGGAGCGGCAACCTGATCGGCCAGGCCTGGACCGCCAAGGGCGCCAACTTCGCGCCCGGCGCGGACGGCAAGGACGTCCGCTACCCGATGGCGGAGGGTCAGGGCCCGAAGAAGGCCCAGGAGATCGCCCTCGACCGCAGGACCGCCGAGAAGGGCGGCTACAAGGTCGGCGACACCGTCCGGATCGCCTCCAACGGCCCGGTCGCCGAGGCGAAGCTCACCGGCGTCTTCACCACCGACGACCCGGTGGTGAACACCGGCGGCACGCTCACCCTGTTCGACCGCGCCACCGCCCAGCAGCTGCTGCTGGAGCCGGGCCGCTACAGCAGCGTCGTGCTCGCCGCCAAGCCCGGCACCACGGAGGCCGCGCTGCTCGCCGAGGCCCAGCAGAAGCTCCCGGCCGGCCGGCAGTTCGACGCCGAGACCGGTCAGCAGCTCAAGGACGACGAGCAGAAGATGATCACGAGCAGCACCGACGGCATGCGGACCATGCTGCTCGCCTTCGCCGGGATCTCACTCTTCGTCGGCATCTTCATCATCGCCAACACCTTCACCATGCTGGTCGCCCAGCGCACCAAGGAGCTCGCCCTGCTGCGGGCGATCGGCGCCAGCCGCAAGCAGGTCACCCTGTCCGTGCTGATCGAGGCCCTGGTGATCGGCGCCCTCTCGGCCGCGGCCGGCCTGGTGGTCGGCATCGCGATCGGCGCCGGGCTGCAGTCCGCCGTCCACTCGCTGAACGACGGCCTGCCCACCGGCGCGCTGGTGGTCAAGCCGCTGACCGTGGTGGTCACCCTGGTGGTCGGCGTCCTGGTCACCGTCCTCTCCGCGCTGCTGCCCGGGCTCCGCGCCTCGCGGATCGCCCCGGTGGCCGCGATGAGCAGCGGCGACCAGCCGACCAGCCAGAAGAGCCTGCTGGTCCGCAACATCATCGGATCGGTCCTCACCGCGGGCGGTGGCGCGCTGGTCGCCTACGGCGCCTCCACCGGCAACGGCGACGGCCGCGCACCGGTCGCCCTCGGCGCCGGGGTCGCCCTGATCGGCGTCTTCATCCTGCTGCCGCTGCTCTCCCGCCCGGTGATCGCCCTGGTCGGCCCGGTGCTCGGCAAGCTGGCCGGTACGCCCGGCAAGCTCGCCCGGCAGAACGCGGTGCGCAACCCGCGCCGCACCGCCGCCACCGCCGCCGCCCTCACCATCGGTCTGACCCTGGTCACCGGCCTGACGGTGATCGGCTCCTCGGTCGGCGGAGCCCTCGACAAGGCCGTCACCAGCTCGATGAAGGCCGACTACCTGATCTCGACCGCGAACGACATGAGCCTGTCGCCGAAGGTCCCCGCCGAGGTCGCCAAGACCGCCGGAGTGACGGCCTCCTCGCCGCTCACCACCGTCTACTGGGACCTGAACGGCACGAACAAGTCGATCAGCGGCCTGGACGCGGCCAGCTTCGACCAGCTCGTCTCCGTCAAGCTGACCAGCGGATCCACCGCGGGCTTCGCCCAGGGCCAGGCCCTGATCGACACGGACGTCGCCAAGAAGAACAACGTCACCACCGGTTCGACCCTGACCGTCACCTACCCGGACCAGTCCACGGGCCGGCTGACCGTCGGCGGCGTCTACGAGTCGGGCGGCATGCTCGGCCCGGTGGTGCTGGCCAACAGCGAGATCGTCAAGCACGAGCCCACGCCGTACATCAGCGACGTCCTGGTCAAGGGCGCCGACGGTGCCACCGACTCGCTCAAGAAGGCGCTCAAGGACGCCACCGGCGCCAACCCGGTGATCGAGGTCAAGTCCAAGCAGGACGTCCGCGACGACTTCAGCCAGATCATCACCATCGCGCTGAACATGATGTACGGCCTGCTGGCGATGTCCGTGCTGGTCGCGGTCCTCGGTGTGGTCAACACGCTGGCCATGTCGGTCTTCGAGCGCAAGCGCGAGATCGGGATGCTGCGGGCGATCGGCCTGGACCGCAGCGGCATCAAGCGGATGGTCCGCCTGGAGTCGGTGGTGATCTCGGTCTTCGGTGCCGGCATCGGCGTGCTGCTCGGCTGCTACACGGCCTGGGGGATCCTCGGCACCCTGAAGTCCAGCATGGCGGGCCTGACCACGGCGCTCCCCTACGGCCAGCTGCTGCTCTTCCTCGTGCTCGCCGGCCTGGTCGGCCTGGTGGCCGCGATCTGGCCGGCCCGCCGGGCGTCCAAGCTGGACATCCTGGAGAGCATCAAGACCGACTGACCCACCGGCGCCGGGCACCGCACCGGCGCCGGACACGGAAAGACCCCCACCGGAGGGTTCGGTGGGGGTCTTTCGCTACTTCTGTACTCCGCCCGGTCGCACGGCCGGCTGAGCACCACGGAGGTCGTGGTCCGGCGACGCTGCCGGGCGGAGGGCCTCCGACTCATTTCCCGGTGCTCCCACACCGGGATCTCAGTCGCTTACTTGCTGCTGGCGAGTTCCTTGTCGGCGGCCGGCTTGGCGGCCTCGACCGGCTTCGGCGCGGGCGCCGCGGCCTCCTGGAACGCCTCGAACGGCTTCTCCATCTGGGCCAGGCCGACGGCCTCGCGCTTCAGGAAGACCGCCAGCGTCCAGTCGGTGAAGACGCGGACCTTGCGGTTCATGGTCGGGACCATGGCGCCGTGGTACAGGCGGTGGAACCACCAGGCCGGACGGCCCTTCAGCTTGTACTTGCCGAAGAGGATCGCCACACCCTTGTGCAGGCCGAGACCGGCCACCGCACCGAGGTTCTTGTGCTTGTACTCGGCCTGCGGGAAGCCGCGCATGCCCGAGATCACGTTGTCGCCGAGGACGGCGGCCTGCCGGACGGCGTGCTGCGCGTTCGGCGGGCACCAGGCGCCCTCGCCCGCGGCGAGGTCCGGCACCTGGGCGTTGTCGCCGGCGGACCAGACGTAGTCGAAGCCCTTGACCTGCAGGGTCGGGGCGGTGTCCACGTGGCCGCGCGGGCCCAGCGGGAGGCCGAAGTTGGCCAGCACCGGGTTGGGCTTGACGCCCGCCGTCCACACGATGGTGGAGGCGTCCGCCTCGACGCCGTTCTTCAGCACGACGTGCTGGTCGACGCAGGAGTCCATCGAGGTCTCGATGTAGATCTCGATGTTGCGCTCTTCGAGCTTCTCCTTGGTCCACAGACCGAGGTCCGGGCCCATCTCCGGGAGGATGCGGTTGGCCGCCTCCACCAGGATGAAGCGCATGTCGTCACGGCTGACGGTCTTGTAGATCTTGGCGGCGTCGCGCGCCATGTCCTCGATCTCGGCGATCGTCTCGACACCGGCGAAGCCACCGCCGACGACGACGAAGGTCAGCGCCTTGCGGCGGATCGCCTCGTCCGTGGTGGACTCGGCCTTGTCCAGCTGCGCCATGACGTGGTTCCGGAGGCTGATGGCCTCCTCGACCGTCTTCATGCCGATGCCGTGCTCCGCCAGACCCGGGATCGGGAAGGTCCGGGAGACCGAGCCGGTCGCGACGACCAGGTACTCGAAGGGCAGCTCGTACGAGTCGCCGGCCGCCGGCTGGATGGTGGCGACCTTGCGGGCGTGGTCCACACCGGTGACAGCACCGGTGAGCACCTCCGCCTTCTTGAGGGCGCTGCGCAGCGGCGCGACGAGGTTGCGGGGCGCGACGTTGCCGCCGGCCGCCTCGGGGAGGAAGGGCAGGTACGTCATGTACGACCGCGGGTCGACGACCGTGACGGTCGCTTCGCCATAGCGCATCTTCTTGAGGATGCGCATCGCGGCATACAGGCCGACGTAACCACCGCCGACAATGAGGATGCGAGGACGCTCCGTGGTGCTCATATCCGAAAGTATCCAGCACCGTCCGGAGCAGCCTTCGTGAGGCCGGTCACAAGCTCCTGGACACCCTGTGCTACACTTCGCGGCCACTTTCTCGGCCCCGGGGAGCTGTCTCACAGCCCTCCCCGCCTCCCCGTGAGGCTATGGACCCGAACGGCCCTGCTGAGCAGCAACGATCCATGGCACGCCTGGGTTCCCGCGCGTGATTTCGATTTTCAAACCCGCACGGGGGCGTCACCTGCGATCCAGCGGGCGACACGACGGACAGGCCTTCGGTCCCACATTTCGGACGTAGCGGACCGGTCAGCGCGACGAATGGCTGGATCGCCATGTGAAGAAATTCACGAACTTTCCCGCAGGGCCCCGGGCGCGCCCCGGCCCCGGACCCCCCGAAAGGGTTCCGGGGCCGGGGCGGTAAGCCTCGCACCGGGCTAGGAGGCGATACTCCAGGCGATGCCGTCCAGGATGTCGTGCTCGCTCACGACCAGCTCGGCGGCGCCGGTCCGCTCCATGATCTCCAGCAGCTCCAGCGCGCCGGCCGCGATGACGTCCACCCGGCCCGGGTGCATCGACGGGATGGCCGCACGCTCGGCGTGGGTGGCGGCGAGCAGCTCGGAAGCGATCCGGGCCACGTCCTCGCGGGTGATCCGCGAGTGGTGGATCCGCTCGGAGTCGTACCCGGGCAGGTCCTGGACGATCGCCGACACCGTGGTGACCGTCCCGGCCAGACCGACCAGCGTCGCCGCACCGGTCAGCGGGACGACCTCCTCGGCCTTGTCCAGCTCGGCCCGGACGTGCGCCCGCGCCTCGGCGACCTGCTCCGCCGAGGGCAGCTCGGCGCCGCCGAAGTGCCGCTCGGTCAGCCGGACGCAGCCGATGTCGACCGAGCGGGCGGCCCGGACGTCCTCGGCGCCGAGCACGAACTCGGTGGAGCCGCCGCCGAGGTCGAAGACCAGGTACGGCGCCGGGAACTGGCCGCCGGTGAGCTCCTTGGTGGCGCCGACGAAGGAGAGGTGCGCCTCCTCCTCGCCGCTCACCACCTCGGGCCCGACGCCCAGGATGTCGCGCACGCCCTTGGCGTACTCGTCACTGTTCTCGGCGTCCCGCGAGGCGCTGGTGGCCACGAAGCGGATCCGCTCCGGGGCCACCCCGAAGCCGGCGATCACCTCGGCGTACTCGCGGCAGGCCGCGAAGGTGCGGGCCAGCGCGTCCGGGTGCAGCCGGCCGGTCCGGTCCACGCCCTGACCCAGCCGGTTGATCACCATCCGGCGGTCGAGGTCGGTGATCGCCCCGGTCTCCGGATCGAGGTCGGCGACCAGCAGGCGGATCGAGTTGGTACCGCAGTCGATCGCGGCGACCCGGGTGACACTCATGCGTCGGGCTCCTCGGCATTCTCCTGCGCGGCCCGCTTGGCGGCGCGTTCGGCGGCCTTCTGCTGCTTGGCGGCGATCACGGCCTCGTGGTCCTGCTGCTTGGCGCGGTTCCTCGCGACCCGCTCGCCGGCGGCCTCGACCTCGTCGGGGGAGACGCAGGGGCCCTTGGCCCACCAGTCCTCCAGCATGCCGATCGCCTCGTCGCCGAGCGGGTTGACGCCCTCGCCGGCCGCCAGCGAGTGGCCGACCAGCACGTGCAGGCACTTCACCCGGTCCGGCATGCCGCCGGCGCTGGGGAAGCCCTCCAGCACCTCGATGGCGTCGCGGCGCGCGATGTAGTCCTCGTGCGCCTTCTGGTAGGCGGCGGCCAGCTCCGGGTCCTCGGCGAGCCGGGCGGTCTGCTCCTTCATCACGCCGTCCGCCTCCAGCGTGCCGATCAGCGAGGCGGCCTTGGGGCAGGTCAGGTAGTAGAGCGTCGGGAACGGCGTGCCGTCCGCGAGCCGGGGGGCCGTCTCCACGACGTCCGGGTTACCGCAGGGGCAGCGGTGCGCCACCGAGCGCAGGCCGCGCGGGACCCGGCCGAGCTGTGCGGCGATGGCCGCGACGTCGGTGTCGGAGACGGAGGGGTGGTTCTCAGTGGTCATGGGGGGAGCTGGCTCCAGCAGGGGCAGGGGCGGGTGAAGAGGGCGGGGCGAGAGCGGCGGTGTCGGCGGCGTCCACCGAGTCCCAGACGCTCGCGTACCAGGGCTTGGCGGCCTTGGCCGCGCCGTCGGAGGGGGCGGGCGGGACGGCGGAGGACTGGGTGGCGCCCCGGCCCGCCGGATCCACCGCGATGTACGGGGTCTCCCCCGGCATCGCGTAGTGCAGCCGGCTGCGGGCCTGCGCCTTGACGTACTCCGGGTCCTGCCAGCGGGTCTTCTCCCGGCGCAGCTGCTCGACCTGTTGCCGGGCGTGCTCGGCCTTCGCCCGCTGGGCGGAGATCTCGGAACGCTGGGAGATGAACTGCCTGGTCGGGTAGGCCAGGATCGCGACCAGGGAGCAGAGCACCAGGACGAGGACGGTCGCCCGGCTCGTGAAGCGAGGCCGGGCGGCAAAGCCCGGGATCCTCCAGCCTGCCATCTCCCGTGTCCCCTCCTGATCGCGACGGTGCCCCGCCGTCCACCCTACGGGGTGAACGGCGGGGCACCGGTCAGGCTTGCGCTACTGGGCGCGATCGGCCCTCGTGACGGGCCCGGGCCGACGACTGCTCGGCCGCGCGGCTACTACTCGGCGGCGCGGAAGCGCGGGAACGCGCCGCGGCCGGCGTACTCGGCCGCGTCGTCGAGGATCTCCTCGATGCGCAGCAGCTGGTTGTACTTGGCGACGCGCTCGGAGCGGGCCGGGGCGCCGGTCTTGATCTGGCCGCAGTTGGTGGCGACGGCGAGGTCGGCGATGGTGACGTCCTCGGTCTCACCGGAGCGGTGCGACATCATGCAGCGGTAGCCGTTGCGCTGGGCCAGCTCGACGGCGTCCAGGGTCTCGGTCAGCGAGCCGATCTGGTTCACCTTGACCAGCAGCGCGTTGGCGGTGCCGGTCTCGATGCCCTTGGCCAGGCGGGCCGGGTTGGTGACGAACAGGTCGTCGCCGACCAGCTGGACCTTGTCGCCCAGCTTGACGGTCATGGCCTTCCAGCCGTCCCAGTCCGACTCGTCCAGCGGGTCCTCGATGGAGACCAGCGGGTACGCGGCGACGAGCTCGGCGTAGTACTCGATGAGCTCGGCGGCGGAGAGCGCCTTGCCCTCGAACTGGTAGGCACCGTCCTGGTAGAACTCGGAGGCGGCGACGTCCAGGGCGAGCGCGATGTCCCGGCCGGGCACGTAACCGGCCTTCTGGATGGCCTCGGTGATGAGGTCGAGGGCCTCGCGGTTGCTGTCCAGGTTCGGCGCGAAGCCGCCCTCGTCGCCGAGGCCGGTGGACAGGCCGCGCTCCTTCAGCACGCCCTTGAGGGTGTGGTAGACCTCGACGCCCCAGCGGACGGCCTCGGAGAAGGACTCCGCGCCGATCGGAGCGATCATGAACTCCTGGATGTCGACGTTGGAGTCCGCGTGCGAGCCACCGTTGAGGATGTTCATCATCGGGACGGGCAGGACGTGGGCGTTCGGGCCGCCCAGGTAGCGGAACAGCGGCAGGTCGCTGGCCTCGGAGGCGGCGTGCGCCACGGCGAGCGAGACGCCCAGGATCGCGTTGGCGCCGAGCGAGGACTTGTCCGGCGTGGCGTCCAGGTCGAGCATGGCCTGGTCGATCAGGCGCTGCTCGGTGGCGTCGTAGCCGACCAGCTCGGGGCCGATCTGCTCGATGACGGCCAGGACGGCCTTCTCCACGCCCTTGCCGAAGTAGCGGTTCTTGTCACCGTCGCGAAGCTCCAGCGCCTCGAAGGCACCGGTGGAGGCACCCGACGGGACAGCGGCACGGCCGGTGCTGCCGTCGTCGAGGCCGACCTCGACCTCGACCGTGGGGTTGCCACGCGAGTCGAGAATCTCACGGGCTACGACGACATCGATGGACGGCACGAGGCATCTCCTAGCGGAAGCAGGTTCGGCTGACGATGGGTGCTGTCGGCCGGATGGTTGCGGAGTCGTTACGACCAGAGCCTAACCGCACGGGCTCCCGGGACCACGTCGACCTCGGTCCCGTCTCAGCGTGTGGCCGGGCTACCCACCGGTAGTTCACCTGGTTGTCCCACGAAATGCGGCCGGATGCGGACGAAGGGGGCCGAACCGGCCCCCTTCGTGGCGTCACCGCACGGGGAGTCACCACACGGGCGGTCAGCCGAGGTCGAGCTGCTGGCCCGGGAGGATCAGGTTGGGGTCGGTGCCGACGGTGCCGCGGTTGCCGTCGTACAGCGTCTGCCAGCCGCCGTCGACGCCCTGGGCGGCGGCGATCGTCGACAGGGTGTCACCGGACTGGACGGTGTAGCCGTGCCCGGTGCGCTGCTGGGCGGCGGGAGCGGCCGCGGCCGGGGCGCCGTGGGCGGCGGGGCGGCTGTCCTGGCCCGCGTACCCGCTCGCCTGCTGGGCGGCCTGCTGACCGGCGTACTGCTGGTAGACGCTCTGGTGGCTGGTCCAGTACCAGGCGCCGTCGCTCTGGTACCAGAAGACCTTCGCGTCGGCGTCCCAGCCGGGCTGGCCGGCGAAGCCCGGAGCCCGGTCGTCCTGCTGGGCGGGCTGCTGGGCGGCGGGCTTCGGGGCCTGCTGCTGGGCCGGCTTCTGCGCGGGCTTCTGCGCCGGCTTCGGCGCGGGCTTCGACTGGGCCGGCTTGGCGGCGGCCGTCGGCTCGGCGTCCGAGGAGGTGTCGACCGAGGCCGCGGCCCCGCCCTTGGCCAGGCCCGCCTTCTGGGAGCAGACCGGCCAGGCGCCCGGCCCCTGCGAGGCGAGGACCTTCTCGGCGACCGAGATCTGCTGCGCCCGGCTGGCCTGGTGGGCCTGCGGCGCGTACGAGGTGCCGCCGAACGCCTTCCAGGTGCTGGAGGTGAACTGGAGGCCGCCGTAGAAGCCGTTGCCGGTGTTGATGCCCCAGTTGCCGCCGCTCTCGCACTGGGCGACCGCGTCCCAGGTCGAGGCCGGGGCGGCCGAGGCGCCGGTGGCGGTGAGGAGCGGCAGGGCGAGTCCGACGCCGGCCACGCCGGCAACGGCGATGGCCTTCTCGGTCTGGGTGCGACGACGGTGACGGCCGGTTCCGACGAAGAGCATGGGGAAGTCCCTCTCCGCACGCCTGCGAGGTGAGCTGTCGGGTTCGGACCGGGAGGTGGCCCGGCCGCACGACGCGGACGCCTTCTGTCCGCGCGGGCGGCTTCACCCCAAGCCGTGGGGGACGGCAACAAACCTGGTTCCCCCGCCCCTGCCCAAGGGTTCTGGTCGGTTTCCCGTAACGCGGCGGGCAGGATTCGGCGTTCCGCGCACGAGGTCCGCAGCTGCGAACTCCAGGGAGGGTAGACAGATCCTCACATCAATAACAAGCTCATATCGCAGGTATCACACATAAATTACGGCGCGTGGCCGATCGCCTACCAACGACAGGGCTATGTCCGGTTTGATGCTGATTCATACCCGCCACCAGGGCGTGTCGGCGACACTCCGTCAGCGTGTCGAGGTCTCGGCACGACGAGATCGAGACACCGCCGGGGGCCGCCGGACGGATTTGCTCAGAGCCCGTCCACCGGTGCCGCGGAGGGCTTCTCGGGGGTGAATTCCACCGGGAGATCGCGCAGTCCACGCATGATCAGGCCACCGCGCCAGCGGAGCTCCTCCGGGCTTGCGGCGAGTCGCAGATCGGGCAACCGGGTGAGCAGGGTGGTGAGCGCCGCGCGCCCCTCCAACCGGGCCAGCGGAGCACCGATGCAGTAGTGGATGCCGTGCCCGAAGCCGAGGTGCGGGTTGTCCGTCCGGGCCAGGTCGAGGGTGTTCTCGTCGGCGAACCGCGCCGGGTCCCGGTCCGCCGCCGCGAGCACCACCAGCACCGGATCGCCGACCGGGATGTCCACGCCGCCGATGGTCAGCGGGCTGGTCGCGAACCGCCAGGTGGCGAGCTCCACCGGACCGTCGTAGCGCAGGAGTTCCTCGATACCGGTCTCCAGCAGCGCGGTCTCACCGCAGGCGATCGAGTCCTGGAGCAGCGCCCGCTGCCCGGGGTTGCGCAGCAGGGCGTAGGTGCCGTTGCCGATCAGGTTCACGGTCGTCTCGAACCCGGCGAAGAGGAGGATGAAGGCCATCGCCGCGGCCTCGTTCTCGGTCAGGTGCTCACCGTGGTCGCTGGCCCGGATCAGCCCCGAGATGAGGTCGTCGCCGGGATCGGCCCGCTTGCGGTGGATCAGCTCCGCCAGGTAGGCGCGCATCCGCTTGACGGCGCGTCCCACCCCGCCGCGCTGCCCGCTGCCGTGGCGGATCATCATGCCCGCCCAGTCCCGGAAGTCGTCCTGGTCCTCGGCCGGCACGCCGAGCAGGTCGCAGATCGCGTAGATCGGCAGCGGGAAGGCGAACTCGTGGATCAGGTCCGCCGAGCCGCGCTCCGCGAAGCCGTCGATCAGCCGGTCGGTGAGCTGCTGCACCCGGGGCTCGAACTCCGCCACCCGGCGCGGCGTGAACGCCTTCGAGACCAGCCGGCGCAGCCGGGTGTGGTCCGGCGGGTCGATGTTCAGCAGGTGGGTCATCAGATTGGCCTGGCGCTCGCCGGGGATGCCGACCCGGCCGCTGCGGTGGGCGTGCCCGCTGTGATGGGCCGGGTTCTTCGAGAGCCGGCTGTCGGCGAGCGCCTGCCGGGCGTCCGCGTACCTGGTCACCAGCCAGGCCTCGACCCCGCTCGGCAGGGTGGTGCGGTGCACCGGTTCGTGCTCCCGCAGCCACGCGTACGCCGGGTACGGGTCGGCGGCGAACTCCCAGGTGAAGAGCGGCGGGCGGGCTGAATCGGGCTGAACTGGCATGTGTCGACCGTATCCGGTGGGGAACCCCGGCGCGGCAGGCGTGAGCCTGGTCACCTGAGGGGTAATCCCTGTTGCGGAGGGTCAGGACCTGCCTACGATCCTCCGCAAGCAAAATGCGTGGGCGCCGGTGCGGAGCCGCCCACAGGGAGGAGCGCACCATGCGGGTCACCGGGGCAGTCGTGGTCATCGCCGTACTCGCCGGCGGGTCGGGAGCCGGCCTCGCCCGCCGGTTCACCGCCGCGGGCGCCTCCGGCGTCCTCATCGCCGACCAGCAGGTCGGCATCGCCGAGGACCTCGCCACCGAACTCGACCGGCCGGGCTGCCCGGTCGTCGGCGTCTGCGGCGACATCCGCCGCCCGAGCGACATCGCCGCCCTGGTCGACACCACCGAGAAGCACCTCGGCCCGATCGACCTGTTCTGCGTCGCCGGGCCGGGCGGCGAGCGCGTCGTCTCCCTCGCCGAGCTGCCGGACCACCTCGACCTGGAGCGGCTGGCCGAACTGCTCGCCCTGGTCGGCGAGGCGATCGCCGAGGTCGTCGACGAGGTGGTCCCGGTGCAGCGCCGGGCGGTGGAGGACGTGGCGGCGGTCTGACGGGGGCGCGGCGGGTCGCGGTGCGGGCGGCGTGCCCGGGCGGCAGGTCGCGGTGCGGGCGTGCCCGGGCGCGGGTCTCGGCCCGGGCGTGCTCCGGGGGCCGCTCGGGGCTACTCGGGCTTGAGCCCCTCGGCGGCGCGCACGGCGTCCCGGTAGCCGCGCGCGGCCGCCCGGAGCGCGGCGTCCACGTCCACCCCCGCGTCGAACGCCCGCTGCGCCACCGCGAGCAGCAGCCGGCCCGCCGACTCCGCCGTGAGCTCCGCGGGCAGCTCGTAGGCCGCGTCCGGCACACCGGTGAAGCCCGCCCGGCGCACCCGGGACACCAGCTTCGCCGCGTACGCCAGCGCGGGAAGACCGGCCGGCACGCCGTCCAGCACCGACTCGCGCTCCGACTTCTCGGCGGCCTTCAGCGCCTCCCAGTTCGCCTCCACCTCGGCGGCGCCCTCGGCCTCGACGTCCCCGAAGACGTGCGGGTGGCGGTACATCAGCTTCTCGACGATGTCACCTGCCACGTCGTCGATGGAGAACGCGTCGGTGGGGTGCTCCTCGGCGATCCGGGAGTGGAAGAAGACCTGGAGCAGGACGTCGCCCAGCTCCTCCCGGAGCGTGTCGCGGTCCCCCTCCTCGATCGCCTCGACCAGCTCGAAGGACTCCTCCACCAGGTACTTCACCAGGCTGGCGTGGGTCTGCTCGGCGTCCCAGGGGCAGCCGCCGGGCGAGCGAAGGCGGTCCATCACCGAGACCAGGTCCAGCAGCCGCGCGCCCGGCAGGTCGTACGAACCGGGCAGCACCTCGATCTCGGGCACCTCGCCCGCGTGCTCGACCGCGAGGCGCGCCAGCGCGTCGGTGAGCCCGGGGTCGCCGTCCGGGCTGCCCAGCCAGACCGTCGGCCCCGAGGGGGCCGGCTGTCCGGTCAGCAGCCGGGCGAGCGTGGGCGCCGAACCGGGCGCCACCACCTCCACCTCGACCCCCGCCTGCCGCACCGCCGGCAGCTGCGGGTGCGCGGCGTCCCCGGCGAGCACCCGCCCGGCCGACCGCAGCGCCTCCCAGGCGGGCCAGGCCAGCAGGCCGGGAGCCACCCGGTGGGTGGTGGTGAGCAGGATCAGCTTCGCGCCCGGAAGATTCGTCACACCCCGAACCTACCCGGCCCCGGTGAGCCCCCGCCTCCACGTTTCGCCCGGCCAGGGGGACGGCGGGGCGGGTGCCGGTCAGGCCGCGTACCGGGTATCGCCCGGCCCGGGGGCGGGTGCCGGTCAGGGTCCGGCACCGCGCTCCGCCCGGCCCGACGGGCGACAGGCACCGGCCCCCGAGGCGGCGGGGCCACGGCACCGGCCCGGCCCCACCGCCGCACTCCGCCCGCCCTCGAGGGCGACGGCTGGCCCGTGCACCGGCCGCGCCCCACCGCCCCGCTCCGCCCGTCTCCCCGATCCGCCCGATCCGCCCGATCGCCCGATCCGCCCGCCACACAGGGGCAGCGGCAGAACCGGGTGCCGGTCCGGCCCCGCCCCCACGCTCAAAGGACGGCGGCAGGCCGGTGGCCGCCACCCGTCCCGTGCGGCGGCAGGGGCGCGTGCCGGTCGCGGCGCGCGGAGTGGGAAGTCGGCCGGTCCGACTTCCTGTGCTCGTCGAGCCTGAGGGTCAGCCGGCCAGCCAGGGCGGGGTGTCGGGGAGGAGGGCGACCCGGTCGGCGTTCCAGGTGCCGTAGCGGGGGTTGACGCGCAGGTGGAGGGCGGCTTCGGCCAGGGCGAGGCGGACGGTGTGGTCGCCCGCCGGGGTGGCGGCGTCCTGGCCCGTGGCGGCGGCGAGGCGGCGGATGCTCAGCTCGCGACGGAAGTAGTCGTCGACGCCGGGACCGGCGACACCCCGGGCGGCCAGGACGCGGGCGAGCGGGCCGGCACCGCCGTACCGGTCCTGCGCCGCCGTCCGGGCCGCCGCCACCTCCGCGCCGCCCACCGCGAGCCCGCGGTCGGCCAAGGCGCGGGCGACGACCGCGTCGAGCAGCAGGTCCGCGACGGCCCGTCGTACCAGTCCGTCCGGCGGCCGGCGGGCGTCCGCGGAGGCGCCGCCGGCCACCTCGCGCAGCTCCGCGACCCGGGCCTCGACGGCCGCCACCGGGATCCGCCGGCCGTCCAGCACGGCCGCCGTGCCCGGCGTCAGCCCGCCGGCCCCGCAGGCGGCCAGCGTCGGGACGGCGAGCAGGGCGCCGAGGACGACGGCGGTCCGACGGTGCATGGCTGGTCTCCGGGGTGGGGGGCGGCAGGCGTTCGGAGGCGCCTTCCCGCGAGCGGCCGGACGGTGTCCCGAGGGTAGGGCGGCCCGGCCCCCTCGGCGCGGACCGTGCCCCGAACGGCTCACCCGGCGTGCGGCGTCAACCCCGACGATCGTCAAGGTCTCCTCCTGCCTTTCGACCCGGGCCTCGGTCCCCCGGCCACCCCTACCGTCCTGACCATGACGAACAGGGCCAGGAAGAGAGCGGTCAGGACGAGGACGGTCGAGGCGGACGCGGTCGGGGCCGGAAGGGTCGGGGCGAGGAGGGCGACCGGCCCCCGGGTGGCGGCAGCGGTGGCGGTGCTGGGTGCGGGCACCGCCGTGGTCGGGTGGCTGGCACCGACGGGCGGTGGGCGGGCCGGGCACGGCGGGCCGGTACGGGTGACCGGCGGCGCGTCCGCCGACGGCTACCGGCGGGTGGCCGATGTCGTCGTCGACGCGCCGCCCCGGTTCGCCTCGCTGCTGGAGCCCGCCAGCGAGGCGGGGCTGCTGGTGCTCGGGCTGCTGCTGGTGGTCTGCTGGTGGACGGCCCGCGGCCGACGCGCCGCCGACGCGGTCGCGGGGGTCGCGCTCACCGGCCTCGGTACCGTCCTCGCCTACGGGGCGAGCGAGGTGCTGAAGGTCGTGGTCGACGAGGAGCGGCCCTGCCGCACCCTGCCCGAGGCGCTGCCCGACGCGCTGTCGGCACACCCCGTCGTCGCGCACTGCCCGCCGCCGGGCGACTGGTCCTTCCCCAGCAACCACGCGACCCTGGCCGCTGCCCTGGCGACCGGTCTGGTCCTGCTGCGGCCGCGCTGGGCCCTGCTCGTCGTCCCGGTCGGGGTCGCGACGGCCGCGCTGCGGGTGGCCGCCGGGGTGCACTATCCGCACGACGTGGTCGCCGGGGCCGTTCTCGGCGGGGCGATCACGGCGGCGGTGGTCGTCGCGCTCCTGCCGCTCGCCACGGCGGCGGTGGCATCGCCGGTCGGGATACGGGTGCTGGGCCCGCTGGCGGCGGCGCGGCCGTCAGGCGCGCGGACCGCCCGCGCACGCTCCACCGGTGGTCAGGCCGGCCTCGTGGGCGAGGACGGCGGCGGCCGCCCGGTTGGCCACTCCGAGCCGCGCCAGGACGGAGCTCACATGGGCTTTCACGGTCCCCTCCACCACCCCGATCCGGCGGGCGATCTGCCCGTTGGACAGTCCGGCGGCGATCAGCGTCAGCACCTCCCGCTCCCGGGTGGTCAGCGTGGCCACCTGTTCAAGCGCGGCGGAACGGCGGTCGGCCGGGCCGCCGGCTCCGGTGGCGGCGAGGTGGGCGACCACGCGCGCGGCCACCTTGGGTGAGAGGTAGGCGGCGCCGTCCGCCACCGCCCGCACCCCGGCGATCAGTTCCTCCGGCTCACCCGACTTGATCAGGAACCCGTTGGCGCCACCGCCGAGGGCCCGCAGGATGAAGTCGTCCTCGCCGAAGGTCGTCAGCATGACGATCCCGGTGGCCGCGCCGGAGCGGCGGATCTCGCCGGCGGCGGTGATGCCGTCCGTGCCGGGCATCCGGATGTCCAGCACCACGACATCGGGGCGGTGGCGGCGGACCAGTTCGACGGCCTCCCGGCCGTCCCCGGTCTCGGCGACGATCTCGATCCCCGGATCGGTGGTGAGCACGGCGCGGACGCCGGCCCGGACCATCGGCTCGTCGTCGGCGATCACCACCCGGATCGGTGTACCGGCGGCGGCCCGCTCGCCGCGGCTCATCCGGCGCTCACGCGATCAGCGCTTCCAAGGAGATCAGTACGTCCCGTTGGAAGCAGAGCCGGTACGCATCGCCGGAACGGTCGTCGTCGAACGGCTCGGCGGTGATCGCGTAGTACTCGCACGTCACTCCTTCTCCCCGGGGCGGCGGGTTCCCCACGGACGGATGGTACGGAAACTGATGGGCAGGCAGAAACCGCTGGACCGTCGCCCGGTCCTGACCGATCCGCAGCGACGCGTAGTCCGCCGGCTCCAGCACCGCACGGCCGGCCGTGTAGATCGTCCACCCCCGCAGGACGGCGGTCAGCGCCAGCACGGTAACCAGTGGCACCAGTACGGTCGCCGCCATCATCCGGCCCACCCGGCGGCGGGCGCGGCTGAGTTCACGGACGGGGGAGACCGGGGCGGGCCCGGGCGGCGGAGTGACGGCGGCGCCGGAGCGCGGCAGATGGGCGAGCACCTCGAACCCGCCGCCCTCGGCGCGCGGCCCGTACCGGAAGGTGCCGCCGGCCAGTCTGACCCGCTCGGCCAGGCCGATCAGCCCACGGCCGCCCGCGTTCGGAGGAGCCGGTGCTGCCGGTACTGCCGCCGGACCCACCGGTGCCGGCCCGTTCACCACCTGGACGCGGACGCCCTCCGGCGTGTGGGCGACCCGCACGCCGACCCTCGCCTGAGGGGCGTGCTTGGCCGCGTTGGTCAGCGCCTCCTGGGCGACCCGGTACACGGCGTGCTCCACCGCGCGCGACAGGCCGTCCACCGGGCCCGTCATCGTCAGGCGGACCTGCAGACCGGCGGCGGCCGCCTCCTCCACCAGGTGGGCGACCCCCGCGTCGGCGGGCCCCCGGGCGGCCTCGCCCGCCGCGTCCGTCTCCTCCCGGAGGATGCCGATCACCTCGGCAAGGCGTTCCACGGCCGCTCCGGCGCCCTTGCGGATCTCCTGGGCCGCCTCCCGGTGTGCCGGGGCGAGATCGGGTGCCAGCTTCAGGGCACCGGCCCGCAGGGCGATCAGGCTCAGGTCATGGCCGAGGGCGTCGTGCATGTCCTGGGCGATCCGGGCCCGCTCCCGCAGCCGAGCCTGCTCCGCCACCAGTTGCTGCTCGCGCTCCAGCCGTTCCGCCCGCTCCCAGCCGGCCCGGACCAGTTCCTGGGACTGCCGCCAGAACCGGCCCGCCATCCAGGGCGCCATGCCCGCGCAGACCACCAGCGAGAGGAAGGACGTCCCCGGGACCATCCAGGCCGGTACCGCCAACGCCACCGTCACCCCGCCCGCCACGACCACGGCCAGCACGGTCACGGCCCACCGCACGCGATCCGTCCGCCACCCGGCCAGGAACGCCGTGGCGATCGCGGGCAGCGCCCACCAGATGCTCACCGCGCACGCCCCCGTGGCCACCGCCGTACCCACCAGCAGCGCCCCGTCGAGCCACCTGCTCCACCCGCTGCACCCGCTCCACCTGCTCCACCACTCACCGTTCACCCTCACGGCTACGACAGTAGGAGGCGGGCAGCAGCACCGAATCTGCCGAAAGTCATACCCGGCCCAGGCGGGCCGACCCAGCGGGCCACGCTGCTCGCCCGACTCACGCTGCACGCGCGCAGGAAGTCGGACCCGCCGACTTCCCACTCCAGCTCAACGGGCCGACGGCCAGGGAGCGGCGCGCGGGTCGGGGGGGGTGTGGGGTGTCGGCGGTGCGGTGCGGTTGGAGGGGGCCTGACGGCGCAGCGGTTCACCCAGCTCGCGTGGCTCCTCGCCGGTCGCGGGCGCGGTCCCGGGCCGGACCGGGGTCGGCTACGGGGCCGGGTACCCGTAGCCGGGCGCGGGCGGCGGGGTCGGGGTCGGGGTCCCGAAGGGCGGGCCGTACCCGGAGACCGGTGCCTGCGGGTAGGCCGGGCCGGACACGGGCGGTCCGTACGGTGCGGCGGGCGACGGGTAGTACGCCGCCGCGGCGGGCGTCTTCGGCCGGCCCGCCTCCCAGACCGCGCGCAGGTCCATCGCCAGGAAGTGCAGCGGTGCGCCGAGCCACATCAGCACCATGGCCACCATGCCGACGGTGTCCGCGGTGGGCGCGTCGCCGGTGCCGCCGGCCACGCCCGCGCAGACCAGGTAGGTGAGGAAGAGTGCGGCGAACACCGCCGCACCGAGGATGTCGTACGCCCGGCGGCGGCGGACCGCCAGCAGCAGCGAGGGGATCATGCCGAGCAGGCCGACCGTCACCAGCGGCGTGAGGACGCACAGCACCCGGCCGAGCACCCCGTAGGGCCCGGCCGCCTCCCCGGGTCGCCGGGCCGGGGAGGGCGGCGGCGGAGCGGGGTACGGCACCGTGCCCGGCGCCCCGCCGTGGGGCAGGCCACCGGGGAACGCGCCGCCGGGCGGTGGTCCGAACTGCCCGGGGTACTGCCCTGACATGTGCGCTCCTGAGCGGGTGAGGACGGCGGTCGGCCGCGGCACGGACGAACCCCGCACACCGTACCGTCCAGCACCGACCCGCCGGTGGGCTTCCCGGGCCCCGGTCCCAGGGCGAGGAGTCAGGAACGAGGATCCGCGGCACAGCAGAGAGCGGCGGCCCCGGGCGCATCGCCCGGGACCGCCGCCGCACATCCGCCGGAGCGGGCCGCTACTTCTTCGACCCCGCCAGGTCGTCGAACATCGCGGACAGGAACTCACGGCACCAGCCGAGCAGTTCCCGCCCGACCAGCGGCTTGCCGCCGATCCGCCCGGTGGACGGCCGGGGCACCAGCAACTGCTGGGCGGCCGCCTTCACCTGGCTGCGCGGGTAGAGCCGGTTCAGCCGCAGCTGCTGCGACTCGCGCAGCTCCACCGGCCCGAACCGGACGTTGGCGCCGGCCAGCGTGATGTCCGCGATGCCGCACCGGCGGGCGTACAGCCGCAGCGCGGCCACCAGCAGCAGGTTTTCCACCGGCTCGGGCAACTTGCCGTACCGGTCGACCAGTTCGTCCCGGACCTGCTGGATGTCCTGCTCCGAGTTGACCGCCGCGATCGAGCGGTAGGCCTGCAGCCGCAGCCGCTCGCCCGGCGCGTAGTCGTGCGGCACGTGGGCGTCCACCGGCAGCTCGATCTTGACCTCCAGCGGCTCCTCCTCCGGCTCGCCGCCGCCGGACAGCGACTCCCGGAACTCGGCCACCGCCTCGCCGACCATCCGCATGTAGAGGTCGAAGCCGACGCCCGCGATGTGCCCGGACTGCTCGCCGCCGAGCAGGTTGCCGGCGCCGCGGATCTCCAGGTCCTTCATCGCCACGTACATACCGGCGCCCATCTCGGTGTGCTGGGCGATGGTGGCCAGCCGCTCGTGCGCCGTCTCGGTCAGCGGCTTCTCCGGCGGGTACAGCATGTACGCGTAGCCGCGCTCGCGCCCACGGCCGACCCGGCCGCGCAGCTGGTGCAGCTGGGAGAGCCCGAAGGTGTCACCGCGCTCGACGATCAGGGTGTTGGCGTTGGAGATGTCGATGCCCGATTCGACGATCGTGGTCGACACCAGGACGTCGAACTCCTTCTCCCAGAAGTCGACGACCACCTTCTCCAGCGCGGTCTCCCCCATCTGCCCGTGCGCGGTGGCGATCCGCGCCTCGGGGACGAGGTCCCTCAGCCGGGCCGCCGCCTTGTCGATCGACTCGACCCGGTTGTGGATGTAGAAGACCTGGCCCTCGCGCAGGAGTTCACGCCGGATGGCGGCCGAGATCTGCTTCTCGTCGTAGGGGCCGACGAAGGTCAGCACCGGGTGCCGCTCCTCCGGCGGGGTGGTGATGGTGGACATCTCCCGGATGCCGGTGACCGCCATCTCCAGGGTGCGCGGGATCGGCGTGGCGGACATCGTCAGCACGTCCACGTTGGCCCGCAGCTTCTTCAGCTGCTCCTTGTGCTCGACGCCGAAGCGCTGCTCCTCGTCGACGATGACCAGGCCGAGGTCCTTGAAGCGGGTCTCCGAGGAGAACAGCCGGTGGGTGCCGATCACGACGTCCACCGAGCCCTCGAACAGGCCCTCCAGCACGGCCTTCGCCTCGCTGTCGGTCTGGAAGCGGGAGAGCGCCTTCACCGTCACGGGGAAGTTGGCGTACCGCTCGGCGAAGGTGGAGAAGTGCTGCTGCACCAGCAGCGTGGTCGGCACCAGCACCGCCACCTGCTTGCCGTCCTGGACGGCCTTGAAAGCCGCCCGCACCGCGATCTCGGTCTTGCCGTAGCCGACGTCGCCGCAGATCAGCCGGTCCATCGGGACGGACTTCTCCATGTCCGACTTGACCTCGGCGATGGTGGTCAGCTGGTCGGGCGTCTCCGCGTAGGGGAAGGCGTCCTCCAGCTCGCGCTGCCACGGGGTGTCCGGGCCGAAGGTGTGGCCGGGCGCGGCCATCCGGGCGGAGTACAGCTTGATCAGGTCGGCGGCGATCTCCTTGACCGCCTTCTTGGCCCGCTGCTTGGTCTTCGCCCAGTCCGCGCCGCCGAGGCGGTGCAGCGTGGGGGCCTCGCCGCCGACGTACTTGGTGACCTGGTCCAGCTGGTCGGTCGGCACGAACAGCCGGTCGCCGGGGTGGCCGCGCTTGGCCGGCGCGTACTCCAGCACCAGGTACTCGCGGGTGGCCCCCTGCACCGTGCGCTGCACCATCTCGACGTAGCGGCCGACGCCGTGCGCCTCGTGGACGACGTAGTCGCCGGCCGCCAGTGCCAGCGGGTCGATCGCGTTGCGGCGCCGGGAGGGCATCCGGCGCATGTCCTTGGTGGAGGACTTCTGCCCGGAGAGGTCCGTCTCGGTGATGACGGTGAGCTTGAGCGCCTCGTCGACGAAGCCGTGCTCGATCGAGCCGCAGGCGACGTAGACGACGTCCCTGGTCGGCGCCTCCCCGAGGTCGGCGACCAGCCGGGCCGGGATGCCCTCGTTGCCGAGCACCTCCGCGAGCCGGGAGGCCGGGCCGTGGCCCTCCGTCACCATGACCACCCGCCAGTCGGCGGCCAGCCGCTCCTTGGCGTCGGCGATGGCCCGGGCGGTGTCGCCCCGGTACGCCTCCACCGCGTGCATGCCCAGGGTCAGCGTGTTGACGTCGAACTCCAGCACCTCGCTGATGCTGGACTCGCTGGTCGCGAAGGGGCTGACCGACCACCAGGGGAGCCCGATCTCGGCGGCGTGCTCGCGCACCTCCGCGAGCGAGCGCAGCGAGGCGGCCGAGACGTCGATCGTCTCCAGGTCGATCGGCCGGTCCCCGCCGGCGGCGGCCGCCACCCAGGAGGCGTGCAGGAACTCCTGGCTGGTCGCCACCAGGTCGGCCGCCCGGGTGCGGACCCGCTCCGGGTCGCAGACCACGGCCACCGATCCCAGCGGCAGCACGTCCATCAGCAGTTCCATGTCGTCCACCAGGACGGGCGCCAGCGACTCCATGCCCTCGACCGCGATGCCCTCGGCGATCTTGTCCAGGATCTCGGCCAGCCCCGGCTGCTGGGTGGACAGCTCGGCGGCCCGCGCCCGCACCTCGTCGGTCAGCAGCAGCTCACGGCAGGGCGGCGCCCAGAGGCCGTGCTCGGCGATCTCCAGCGAGCGCTGGTCGGCGACCTTGAAGTACCGGATCTCCTCGACGTCGTCGCCCCAGAACTCCACCCGCAGCGGGTGCTCCTCGGTCGGCGGGAAGACGTCCAGGATGCCACCTCGGACGGCGAACTCGCCGCGCTTCTCGACCAGTTCGACCCGGGCGTAGGCGGCTGCCGACAACCGCCGGGCCACCGCCTCCAGATCGTGCGACTCACCGCGCAGGACGGCCACCGGCTCCAGCTCGGCCAGCCCCTTGACCTGCGGCTGGAGCACCGAGCGGACGGGGGCCACGATCACCTGCACCGGTCCGGCCGCCGGGTCGTCCGCCCGCGGGTGCACGATCCGGCGCAGCACCGCCAGCCGGCGGCCGACCGTGTCCGAGCGCGGCGAGAGCCGCTCGTGCGGGAGCGTCTCCCAGGCCGGGTACTCGGCGACCGTGTCGGGCGGCAGCAGCGAGCGGAGCGAGGCGGCGAGGTCCTCGGCCTCCCGGCCGGTCGCCGTGACGGCCAGCACCGGGCGGCCGCGCTCCCCGGCCGACTGCGCGGCCATCGCGCGGGCCAGCGCGGCGATGGCGAACGGCCTGGCGGCGGGCGGGCCGACCAGGTCCAGGTGGTGGCGAGCGCCGGCCGCGGTACCGATCGCGGTCGCGGCCTCGATCGCCTCGGCGAGCGCCGCGTCCCGCGCGACGACATCGAGCAGTCCGGTCAGGCTCATCAGGAGTCTCTTCTTCGTGCCGTGGCTGGTGCCGCCCGGGCGGCACCAGCCTGCCGGGGCAACGCGAACGGCCCGGCGCGCCGAGCGGCCGGGGGTCTCCAGCCTACGCCGCAGGGCCGACACGCACGCGGCGCACGGGCCCGGCGGGGCCGCAGGACCGGTGCGGCGGGCGCGGGGCCGGACCGGGCCGGCGCCCGGACGGGGACGAAGCACCGGCCGCACGCTGCGGCTCCGCCTCCGCGATCCGCCACGAACTGGACATACTCCTGTCACTGGCCGTCCATGGAGATCGCGCACCATGGTGACTGTGCCCGCCGCACCCAACCGTGGGGGATGGCTGCGGAGGGCACAGTCGCACACCCGATGGGGGTCGGGGGTGCGAGGCCGGGCGACCCTGGGTGGGGGCGCCCGCCCAAGCGCCGGGAACCGTGGCGCCCTTTCCTGGAGGGCGCCACGGGTCTCGGCCTCTTTCATGGTGCGCGGGCACCCGCTCCGCGCGCCCGTCCCCCGCCGCGCACCCCCTTCCGCGCCCTCGCCGCACCGCGCACCCCCTTCCGCGCCCTCGCCGCACCGCACCCCGGCCACGCCCCGCCGCACCGCGCCCCCGGCCACCACCCACCGGACCACCGCGCCCGCGCGACCACCGCCCCGGCCACCACCACCTGAACGGCCGCCGCCCGCCCGCGCGGCACGGCTCCGCCCACTTCGCCGAAAGGCCACGCGGCCCGGCGCCGCTCCCTACCCTGTGGTGAAGGCCGTGTGGGGATGCCCCGGAGGGGACCAGGGGGCGTCGCGATGGAGGGGGTTCTTCGTCATGCGCGTTGTCATCGCAGGTCAGGGGTATGTGGGGCTGCCGCTGGCGGTCCGGGCGGCCGAAGTCGGCTATCAGGTGGTCGGCTACGACGTGGACGAGCGCCGGATCAAGCGGCTGGCCGTCGGCGAGTCCTACGTCGAGGACATCCCGGCCCCCCGGCTGCGGCCGCTGCTGGAGAACGGCAGCTATCTGCCGTCCGCCGAGCCGGCCGACGTGGCCGGCTTCGACATCGCGGTGATCACGGTCCCGACGCCGCTGCGCGACGGGGTGCCGGACCTCTCCTACATCGAGGCCTCGGCCCGGCTGCTCGCCCAGCACCTGCGCCCGGGCGCCACCGTCGTGCTGGAGTCCACCACCTACCCGGGCACCACCGAGGAGCTGCTCGCGCCCCTGCTGGAGGAGGGGTCCGGTCTGACCGCCGGCCGGGACTTCCACCTCGGCTACAGCCCCGAGCGGATCGACCCGGGCAATCCGACCTGGCGGCTGGAGAACACCCCGAAAGTGGTCTCCGGCATCGACCCGGCGGCGCTGGCGGCGGTCGACGGCTTCTACGGGCGGCTGGTCGAGCGAACGGTCCCGGTCTCCTCCTGCAAGGAGGCCGAGCTGACCAAGCTGCTGGAGAACACCTTCCGCCATGTGAACATCGCGCTGGTCAACGAGCTGGCGATGTTCGCCCACGACCTCGGCATCGACGTCTGGGAGGCGATCGACGCCGCCTCCACCAAGCCGTTCGGCTATCTGCGCTTCACCCCCGGGCCGGGGGTCGGCGGGCACTGCCTGCCGATCGACCCCTCCTACCTGTCCTGGCGGGTGGAGCGGGCGCTCGGCCAGTCGTTCCGCTTCGTCGAGCTGGCCAACGACGTGAACAGCCACATGCCCGACTACGTGGTGCGCCGGCTCGCCGAGGCGCTGAACGAGCGGCAGCGCTCGGTCAAGGGCTCCCGGGTGCTGCTGCTCGGGCTCGCCTACAAGAAGAACACCGGCGACGCCCGGGAGACCCCGGCCGCCCGGGTCGCCGAGCTGCTGACCCGGATGGGCGCCGAGGTCCGGGCCGCCGACCCGCACGTGGTCGTCGGGGTGCACGTCCCCGAGCCGGTGATCCCCGGGCAGCGGGCGGCCGAGCTGGACCCGCACGGCGACCCGTTCGCCGCCGTCCGCCGGGTGGAGGCGACTCCGGAGGAGCTGGCCGGGGCCGACGCGGTGGTGCTGCTCGCCGACCACGACGAGTTCGACTACGAGGCCGTCACCGCGCACGCCCGGTACGTGCTGGACTGCCGCCGCCGGCTCTCGGGCGCGACGGTCGAGGTGCTGTAGGGCCAGCCGGCCCGCACGAACGCGGTGCCGGGCGTCCGCACCCGCCCGGCACCGCGCACAAGGGGTCCGGCCCGCCCCGGCTCCCGGTGACTACCAGCGGGACAGGTTGATGTCGTACATCGTCACCTGGTGGCCCTGGTTGCCGTTGAAGTCGTACTGCTCCCAGTTGAAGACGGTCCAGGAGCCGAGGCCACCCCCCAGATAGGTGATGACCCGGTTGTTGCCCGCGTCGATCCGGTCCACGTTGTAGACCCGGACGGACATCCAGCCGTCATTCGCGAAGCAGAGCCGGCCGCTGTAGCCGTAGTTGTACACCTTCGCGAAATCGGTGCGGTTTCCGCATTCGACCTGGCTCACCGCGTTCGCGCCGGTCGTCGGCAGCAGTGCGGCGGCAGCGGCGGTGAGAACGGCGAGGGCACCGATCCGGCGGGCCAGGACATTTCCGGTGCGGCGATCCCTGCGGGGATTTGCGGGATTTGTGCGGCGAATCATGAAACCCCTCCATCGACGGCGGTTGCGACTCCAGAGATTTACATGGGGGCCTGTCGCCGAACAGCTGTTTTCCGGCCAAGCCGAAACCTCCGGGACGGGCCGCCGGGCCGGGGTCGAGCGGAATGCGCTAGGGTCCGAACAAGCTTGCCGTGCCCGAGGATCGGAGCAGACGATTGGCACGTCCACCACATTTCGGACGATTCGCCGCCATCACCCTGGCGGCCGTACTGTCGGCCATTTCCGCAGGCTGCGCCGAGGATACCGGGGGGAACTCGGTGAAATCCGCGCCGACGCCCCCCGCGATCGGCACCCCTGAACCCCCGGAATCCGGCCGCGCCGGAATGACCGGACTGCCGCTTTCCGCTTATCAGGCCAATGACCAGGTGGCCGTGAAAGAGATTCAGGCCAGGAATATGCTGGTCGTCTCCTGCATGCAGCGGGCCGGATTCACCGGTTTCGGCGGCGACGGCCTCCAGGCGGCGCGGGCCCCGGACAACGCGACGGCCCTGCCGGCCGGCGCCTGGGGGTACCTCGGGGCCGAGGCCGCCGCCGTCCAGGGGTTCCACCCCCCGAAGCGGGCGCTGCCCCGGCCCGTCGCGCCGGCGGCCGGCCCGGCCGAGGCCTACGACGCGGCCCGGGTCGACTGCGACCGGCAGGCGGCGGAACGGATCGGCTCGCCGCCGGGGCCCGGGGCCGAGCTGGTCGGCCGGCTCTTCGACGAATCGATCGGGGCGACCGGCCGCGACGCCCGGGTGGCCGCGGCGACCGGCGAGTGGTCCATCTGCATGGCCGCCGCCGGCTTCCGCGTCGACGACCCGGCGGCCCTGCCGGAGCGGTACCGGGCGGTCGCGGAGATCACCCCGGGTGAGCTGGCGACGGCCCGCGCCGACGCCGACTGCACGGCCCGGAGCAATCTGGCGGGGATCTGGTTCGCCGTGCTGGCCGGCTACCAGCGGCAGCAGATCGACCGGAACGCGCAGGCCCTGACCGCCCAGCAGGAGGCGGTCAGGGCCCAGGACGCGAAACTCACCCGGCTGGTGGCCGGCGGCTCGTGAGGCCCTCACGGGGTCACGAGCCGCCGGGCCACCCGGTGCCGGGACCGGCGCTCGCGGTGCCTCAGCGCCGCCGGTTGAGGCCCACCGTGTTCGGGGTGGCGTAGTCGCTGCCGTCGTCGACGATCACGATCTTCGGAATGATCCGGGTCTCGTCCTCGGCGGGCCGGCCCGGCGCGTCGGCCGCCTCGTCGTCGGCCGCCTCGTCGGCCGCGGTCGCGGCCGACCCGCTCGGCGGCGTGCCCGGCGTGCTCGGCGGCGTGCTCGGCCGGGGCGGCACCCCCGCCGGGGCGGCGGGCGCCACCGGACCGGGCGCGACCGGTCCGGGGCTGACCGGTCCGGTGGCGACCGCGCCGGCGACGGCCGGAGCGGAGTCCGCCGGAGCGGCGTCGGCGGGAGCGGGGTCCGCGGCCGGGGCAGCATCGTCGGGAGCGGCGTCGAAGGGACCCACCGGGCCGGGAGTGACCGGCAGCACCGCGGTGGCCGCCTCGGTGACGGCCCGCTGCCCGCCGCCCACCGCGACGGTCTTGCGCAGGTTCGCCACCGCGATCTCGCCGGTGTCCGCCTCGGAGTCGACCGCCGGCGCGGGCCCGGCCGGGGTCTCGGCCGCCAGGTCGGGCTCGATCGCGCCCACCGCCGCGCCGGTGAGCGAGGCGAGGGTGCCCTTGATGTGGTCCAGGTGCTGCTGCACCGTCTCCTGCCGGGCGGCGAACTCGCGCTGCTCGCGCTCGCTCTCCGCGTTGATCCGCTCGGCCTCGCGCCGGGCCTGCTCGATCAGCTGGTCCGCCCGGGCCTGCGCCTCGGCGTCGGACTGCTTGATCTGCCCGAGCACGGTCTCCCGGTACTGCTCGGCCTCCTTGACCCGGCGCTCCGCGGTCGCCGAGATCTGGGCGTCCTCGGCGTCGGCCCGGGCCTCGGCCGCCGCGAACGTCTCGTCGGCCTCCCGGCGCAGCTCGGCGAGCTTGGCCTCGGCCAGCTCGGAGGCCTCGGCCGCGGCGACCCGCACCTTGGCGGCGTGGCCGGTGGCGGCGTCCCGCACGGCCCGGCTCTCGCGGTCGGCCTCGGCCCGGATCGCCTCGGCCTCGGCGCGGGTCCGCTCCTCGGTGCGCCGGGCGGCCTGGTCGGCCTCGGCGCGGGTGGTGGCGGCGTACTCCTTGGCGGCCTGGCCGAGCGCCTGACCGGCCTCGTAGACCTCGTCGCGGAGGTCCTCGGCGAACCGCTCGGCGGCCTCCCGGACCGCCCGGGCCTCGTTCGCGGCCATCGTGGCCAGTCCGGCGGCCTGCTCGCTGAGCACCTGGTAGTCCGGGTCCGGAGCGTCGGCGGCGGCCTGCCGGATCTCGGCCAGCCGCCGCTCCATCTCCCGGATTCCGGCGCCCAGCACGCTCAGCCGTTCCCACGCCTCGTCCCGTTGGGCGGTGAAAACGGTCAGGGCTCGGTCGACCTGCTCGGGCGCGTAACCGCGCCGGGCAGCGGTGAAGCCGTGCTGGGGGACGGCATCGCTCATGGGCTCTTCCCCTCGTGTCGCGGGCTGCGGAGCCCATGATCGGACGGAACGGACGGATCCGGAACCGGATCCGGAAGGCGGTCCGGAATCGGACGCCGTACGGATCGGAACGCGGCGAGGAATGGACGAATAGACCCATCCTCTTGACCTATTTTGCGCAGATCAGGGCGAAACCCCAACGAGGCAGAGCCGCGACGGCACGCCGAAGGGGTCGTTCCGGACACCGGAACGACCCCTTCCACCTGCACGGATCCGCGTCGGCCCGCTACAGCAGGCCGTCCCAGAACTGCTCCAGGAGGACGGCCCACCAGGTGTCCGCCGACTGCAGGGCCGCGGGGTCGATCGCGGCGAGCTGAGCCTGGAAGTCGGTCGTCCAGCGACCGGCTTGGTCCGGGGTCAGCCCGTACCGCAGCCGCCACATCCGGCCCAGCAGGGCCAGGGCGCGAACGAACTCCGGTACACCACTGTTGACGAACCGGGGCGGCTCGCCGGTTCCGTCGATGTCCACCGCGACCACGTGCGCGGTGCCGTACTGCACGCAGAGCTGGCGGCCGTAGTCGTTGCCGAGCACCAGGTAGCCGCCGAAGTCCGGGCCGCCGGTCAGTCCGCGCTCGGCGGCCAGCTCGGCGAGCGTCGGGATCGGGCGGCCCTCCTGGGCCTGCGCCCAGAAGAAGGGTCCGAACTCGCGCGGCAGGCCCCCCCACATCAGGGTCTGCGCCACCGGCTCGGGCACGCCCTGGCGGGAGACGGCGCGCTGCTCGAAGTGGAACACGTTCGGGCCGAAGGCCTGGCTCACCTCCTGGCCGAGCTGCTGCGGTGCGATCGGCGGCAGCACCGGGACGCTGCCCGGGGCGGGCGGGGGCACCCGGAACGGGCGGACCCGCTGGGCGCCGGAGGCCAGCTGGTGCAGCTCGTCCAGGTGGTCCAGCAGCTGGGCCATGCCGGCCTGCCGGGAGTGGTGGTCCCGGCCGTAGTCGGCGGTGTGGGTGAGCCGGACGTTCGGCCAGGAGGCGGCGATCATCCGGTTGCAGTAGCCGCCCGGCAGGTCACAGGACTCCAGCTCGGTGTAGAGCTCCAGAACCTGCTCCGGCGGGACGTTCAGCCGGCGCAGGTCCTGGAGGATCTTCCACTCCGGGTGCGGGGTGCCGGGCTCGCTGCGGTGCAGCAGCTTCTGCTCCGAGCCGTCCGGGCCGCGGTAGCTGAGCGCGGCGAAGTAGCCGGGGCCGACGGCCGGCACACCGGGCGGCACCGGGGCGCCCTGCGGCGGACCGGGGACCGGCGCCGGGGCGGCGGCCGGGGCGGGAGCCGGGGCGGCCGGCGAGGCCGCGCCGGGATAGCCGTAGCCGGCCGCGCCGGGGC
>NZ_JBHWUI010000113.1:0-27761 GCF_042737525.1 Kitasatospora sp. NPDC059973
GACCGGGACGGCCTCGCCGCCCGGTCAGCGCGCCGCCCCGCCACCCCGCCGCACCACCGCCCCGCGACCCCGCCGCCCGGTCAGCGCGCCATCGCGGCGAGCACCTCGTGCAGGGACTCGACCAGCCGCAGCCCGCTGGCCCGCTGCTCGGGCGCCAGCGCGCCGAGGACCTGGACGATGCCGGCCAGCCGCTCGAACTCCGCACCGCCGAGGGCCAGCGCGCTGCGGGCCGCCCGGCTGCGGACCAGGCCGTGCAGGGCGAGCCCGGCCTGGCCGGCGAAGGCCACCAGCAGGTCCAGGTCGGCCAGGCTGGAGCGGGACTGCGGGTGCGGGTCGAGCACCTGGATGACGCCGAGGATCTCGTCCCGGTGGACGACCGGGGCCGCCATGATCGCGTCCGGCACGTAGCGGGTCCGCTCCGCGAGGTCCTGGGCGAAGATCGCGCTGCCGCGCAGGTCGTCGACCGTCACCGGCTCCCCGGTGTCGGCGACCCAGCCGGCGATCCCCCGGTGCGCCGGGAACCTGGTGCCGACCAGGAAGTCCTCGCCCTCCCCGGAGACGGCCTCGAAGACCAGCTGGTCCTCCTCCCGGTCGAACAGGAAGATCGAGCTGGCGGCGGCGCCGAAGATCGAACGCGCCACCCGCACGATGGAGGACAGCAGTTCGCGGTCGTCCGGGCCGGGATCGGCCAGGGCGCCCGAGATCGCCGCGATCATCGCCGTGGAGTCCGCCGACTGGTCCATGGATCTCACACTCCCCGCACGTTGGCTGCCGTCAGGTAGAGGATCGTCTTCAGCTCGAAGCTCGTCAGACGAGGGTGCTTGCCGAGGATGAGCGCGCTCAGTCCGGTGACGTGCGGCGCCGCGAAGCTGTTGCCGGTGTTGCGGGTGGTGCTGCCGTTCGGCCCGGCGACCTGCACCGCCTGCCCCCGGGCGAAGAACTCCACCGGCGGGTCCGGGTTGTAGAGCACGAGGTCCGAGTCGTCCTCGGCGTGGCTGCCGACCGAGATCACCGAGGAGAACCGCCAGGGGAAGCTCTCGATCCGGGAGTTGTGCGCCGAGGCGACGATCACCGAGCGGTTGAAGTAGGCGTCGTCGGCCATCTCCCGCAGCACCTGGCTGAACTGCGGGCGCGAGGTCGACAGGCTCAGGTTGATCACGTCGAAGCGCTGCTCGATGGCCCAGCTCAGCCCGGCGAGCAGGGCGGCCCCCGTGCCGCCGCCGTTCTCTCCGAGGATCCGGACGCTGTGCAGTTCGCAGCCGGGGGCCACCCGCCGGACGATGCTGGCGCAGGCCGTGCCGTGGCCGCAGGTGTCCATCGGCTCCACCCGCTCCACCGTCAGGCCGCCGTCGCGCCCGACCACGGCGTGCGAGGCGACCACCTCGCCGACCTGCGGATGGCCCGCCTCGACTCCGCTGTCGACGACGCAGACCCGGACGCCGCTGCCGTCCGCGCCGCCGTACGCCCAGTCGGGCGTGACGGGCACGGTCTCGGAGGCGGCGACGGGGATGTCGGCGGGGCGGCGGTCGAGCAGGTTCCAGGTCAGCGCGGTGGCCCGGGCGGCGGTGTTGGTCCGGTCGGCGGCGGCGGTCCGGCCGGCGGCGGCGGTCCGGTCGGCGGCGGCGGTCCGGTCGGCGGTGCCCGGGGCGGAACCGGTCCCGGTGGCGGTCATCGGCCGCTCCCCCCTTCCGCCGGCCCGTCCGCCCCGCCCGGGCCGCGGTCCTGCTCCCGGCCGGGTTCCCGGGCCAGGCCGAGCTCCTCCGCCAGCAGCCCGGTCCGGGCCGCGCCGACCAGGTGCCCCTTCGCCTCGAAGCGGCGCCGCGCGGCCAGCAGCGCCGCCCGGGCCTGCTTCGGCCGGCCGACCAGGGCACGGGTGTACGCGAGGTCGAGGCAGGCGGTCGCCTGGTCGGCGGGCGAGTCGGTGCGGTGGGCGAGCAGCACGGCCCGCCGGGCCAGCGCGAGGGCCTGCGGATGCTCGCCGCCGAGCGCCCGGATCCTGGCCTGGACGCCGTACCGGTTGGCCTGCACCACCGGGTGCGCGTCGGCGACCGTCTGGTCCTCCACCAGCTCGGCGGCCCGGCGCCACTGCCCCGCCGCGAGCTGGGCGCGGGCCAGTTCGAGCGCGGTGGTGCGGACCAGGCCGCCCGCGTTGAGGGCCCGGGCCGCGTCCAGCGCCTCGCGCAGGGCCGCCTGCGCCTGCTCCGGCCGGTCCGCCAGCGCGGCGAGCGTGCCGTCGAGCAGCGGCCCGAACACCGCGCCCTCGCCGTAGGCGAGCGCCGCCATCGCGCGCCGGACGTCGGCCAGGCACTCGGCGGCCCGGTCGGACCGGCCCTGGAGGGCGTGCAGCACGGTGAGCGGGAACCCGAGCGTGACCTGCACGGCCAGCCGGTCGGCGCCGTGCGTGGCCAGCAGGTCCTCGCACCGGGCGGCGGCGGACGGCGCCGGCTCCGGGCCGTGCCAGAGCGAGAGCCCCGTCGCGCCCAGGGTGTTGGCGAGCTCCCGGTCGGCCGCCGCGGCGAGCGAGTGGGTGAGGGCGTGGCCGAGCGCCGCCACCGCCTCGCCGTGCTGCCCGCGCCGCTGGCAGGACCCGGCGAGCACCAGGCGGCTCCGGGCCATCCCGAGTTCGTCGCCGCAGGCCCGGAAGACCGTCAGGCCGTCGACGGCCGCCCGTTCCAGCGCGGCGTCGTCGTGTTCGCACGCGGCGAGGTGCAGCCGGGCGTGGGCGGCCGTTCCCGCCGCGCCGTGCTCGCCGGCCTCCGCCACGGCGCGGACCAGCACCTCGCGCGCCTCGTCGGAGCGGCCGAGTGCCAGCAGCACCTCGCCCAGCCGTTGCAGCACCTCGGGCCGGCCCTGGTCGCCCGGGTCGGCGAGGTCGGCGGCCCGCTGGAGGAGGGTGAGCGCCCACGGCAGGTCGACCCGGCCGAGCGCGCCGACGCCGGCCCGGGCCAGGTGGCGCAGCGCCCGCCGGCGCAGCAGCGGATTGCGCTCGGTGCGGCGGCCGACCGCGCTGCGGTACCGGTAGGCCTGCTCCAGATGGGTGCCGACCAGCGCGTCCGGGCGCCCGGCGCGCAGCAGGTACTCGGCGTAGCGCTCGTGGAGTTCGCCGCGCCGGACCTTGGTGAGCCCCTCGTAGGCGACCCGCTGGGTCACGCCGTTGACGAAGCAGTAGGCGGCGCCGGCACCGAACGGCCGGCGCATCGGCTTCACCAGGCCGCGCCGGGTCAGGGTGCGCAGCACCGCCGTGCTCACGGCCGGCAGCCCGGGCTCGCCGGCCAGGGCGCCGAGGTCCTCGGCGTCGAACTCGCGCCCCACCACCGAGGCCTGGCGCAGCACGGTCCGGTCCGCCTCGTCCAGCCGGTCGATCCGGGCGGCGAGCAGCGCGTGCAGGTTGGGCGGCAGGCCCTCGGTGCCGCCCGCCTCCTCGACCGTCGCGGCGAGCTGTTCCAGGTAGAGCGGGTTGCCGTCGGCCTGGGCCACGATCTGCTCGGTGGCCGCCGGGCTGTGCAGGGCGAGGTCGACCAGGTGGGCGGCGAGGACGGCGGAGTCCGCCGGGGAGAGGCCGGTGATGGTCACCGTGGTCGAGTTCGCCCGGCCCGTTCCCCAGCCGGGGCAGGAGTCCATCAGCTCGGGGCGGGCCAGGCAGAGCACCAGGATCGGCAGCCGGCGCAGGTCCTCCACCAGCCGGTCGAGCAGGGCGAGGAAGGGCTGGTCCGCCCAGTGCAGGTCGTCGACGACGAGCAGCATCGGGTGGTCGCCGGTGCGCACCGTGAGCACGTGGGCGACCGCGGCGCAGGTGTCGTCCTCGGAGGGGGCCGGGGTGCCGTCCAGCAGCAGCCCGGTGCGCAGCAGGGCCAGCGCGGCGGCGGTGGCCGAGCCGTCGAGCGCGTGCCGCCCGGCCTCCTCGGCCAGCGGGGCGACGCACTCGGCGAGCGCGTGCAGCGAGCCGCCGGTGCCGGCCGCCCGGCAGCGGCCGGTGCCGACCGCCTCCGCGGCGGGGGCCGAGCGGCGCAGCCATTCGTCGACCAGGCGGGTCTTCCCGATGCCCGCCTCCCCGAGCAGGGTGAGGACGTGGACGTCGCTCTCCTCGGCCACCCGCCGCCAGGCCAGGTCGAGTTCGCTGAGGTAGCGTTCGCGGCCGACGAACGGCACGTCGGAGCGGGGCGCGCGCTCGGGCTCGGAGAGGCCCAGCAGGCGGCCGGCCTCGATCGGCCCGGCCACGCCCTTCAGCTCGACCGGGCCGACCTCGGCGACGGTCAGCCCGGAACCGCAGGCCCGCCAGGTCTGCGCGCTGAGCAGGATCTCGCCGGGGCCGGCGGCCTGCTCCAGCCGGGCGGCGACGTTGACCACCTCGCCGGAGACCAGCGCCTGCCGCCTGGCCGGATCGGCCGTGGTGACCACCTCACCGGTGTGCACGCCGATCCTGACTCCGAGCCGGACCCGGTGGTCGCGCTCCAGCTGGATGTTGAGGCCGTCGAGGGCGGTCAGCATGTCCGCCGCCGTCTCCAGCGCCCGGCGCGCGTCGTCCTCCTGCGTCGCGGTGAGGCCGAAGACGGCCATCACGGCGTCGCCGATGAACTTCTCCACGATCCCGCCACGGGAGTCGATCTGACGTTCCATCAGTTCGTAGTAGCGCAGCAGGATCGACCGGAGCACCTCGACGTCGAGCTTGCCGGACAGCTCGGTCGATCCGACGAGGTCGCAGAACAGCACGGTGACGACCCGGCGTTCCTCGGCCGCCGGGGTCGGGGGGGTGACCGGGGTGCCGCACCGGGCGCAGAATCGCGCGTCCGCGGGGAGTTCCGTGGCGCAGGACGGGCAGCTCATCGGTGGGGCCCTCCGGTCAGTACGCCGTCATGTTGCCTATGCACCAGGGGGCTTCGCCGTCGTCCCCGTCCGCGGAGTGCAGGACGACCTCCGGTTCGTCGTCGGCCGGCGCGGCGCCCGGGAGGGTGTCGGGCAGGTCCGGCAGGTCGTCGAGCAGGGCGTCCGAGAGGTCGGGGGGCAGGTCGGCGGGGGTCGGCTCGGGCACGTCGATCAGCCCTCTTCCATGACGTCGAGGTCAGGCGTTCTGGTCGTCGCCATGAGCCTAGGAGCGGCCAGTTGGGGTTCGGTTTACGTCCGGTATGCCCCCGTCGGCGCCCCGGCCGCCCCGACCCGGGCCGGACGGTGGATGCCCCGGCCGTCCGACCCGGCCGGAAGCTGCCCGTCAACCTGTCGCATACCGGCGGCAAACCACGGCTGCCTAGCCTCGCGCTGTCAGGGCCCGCCGACGGCGGCCGTTTCCCGCCGACCCCAGGGAGAGCAATGATCGGCACCCGGCTGGACGAGGTGGACGCGCCCCGCCTGATCAGGAGCGACCGCGGCTGGTGGTTCATCGGCAACCGGACGTGGACCCTGCTCAAACCGGAGCACGTCGCGGCCGACGGCCGGGTGCGGCCGGACATCGACGAGTTCCTGCGCGACGCGGGCGCGTACCGGGAGCGCACCGCGAAGTCCTTCGCGCTGACGGTGCTGACCAGCACGGCCTGCAACCTCGGCTGCGGCTACTGCTTCCAGAACACCGGCCAGGACCCGAAGGGCGGCCACCGCCCGCCCCGGATCAACCTCCGCCGGCTGAACACCCGGACCATCGACCGGATCGTGGACTTCACCGCCGAGCGGATGGCGCAGGCCGGCCTGGACCGGCTCTACCTGCTGCTGTTCGGCGGCGAGCCGCTGCTCAACCCGCGCGGCTGCGTGGAGTTGCTGGAGCGCTGCACGCCCCTGGGGCTCGCCACCGCCGCCATGACCACCAACGGCGTGCTGCTGACCGGGCGGCGGGCCGTCCAGCTCGGCGCCGCCGGGCTGCGCGCGGTGCAGATCACCTTCGACGGCAGCCGGGAGGACCACGACGCGACCCGGGTCACGCACGCCGGCGGGGGCACCTTCGACACCATCGTCGCCAACGTGGCGGCGGCCACCGAGGCCACCCGGCTCTCCTGGAACTTCCGGGTGAACGTCTCCCACCACAACGTGGACCGGATCGGCGCGCTCTTCGGCCAGCTCGACGGCAAGGTCGACCCGAGCCGGTGCACGTTCACCTACGCCTGGGTCGGCGACTCCGGGATCGGGTACCGCAACGACCTCGCGCGGGCCCGGCAGGTGGAGGACCGCTTCGTCGAGTGGGCGGTCGAGGCGCTCGAACGCGGCTACCGCTTCGCCAAGCCGAGCATGCGGACCACCTGCCAGATCTGCTCCGAACCCGGCGGCCGCGAGGGCGCCGTGATCAACGCCGACGGCACGCTGTTCAGCAGCTGGCAGTCGGCCGGCAAGCCGGGCTTCGAGGTGGGACACGTCGACCACGGCTACCTGGAGACCGGCTCGGTGGCCGACCGCTGGGTGACCTGCGGCTACGAGTACGAGCAGGCCGACACCGAGGTCATGACGCGCTTCCAGGACAACGTCGACGCGCGGATCCTCGACCACCTGCACGCCACCGGCCGGCTGTAGCCGGGGAGGGGGCGGCCATGCTGGCTGGCGTGCTGCGCACCAACCGCGACTTCCGGCGGTCCTTCCTCGCCGACCTCACGTCGAACCTGGGCTCGGCGATGTCGACGATCGCCTACCCGCTGCTGGTGCTGAGCCTGGGCGGCAACGCGGCGCAGGCCGGGGCGGTCGCCACCGTCGCCCTGGTCACCAGGCTCGGCTTCCGCCTCCCGGCCGGCGGCCTGGTGGACCGGTGGAACCGGCGCCGGGTCATGCTGACGACCGACCTGGTGCGTCTGGTGGCGGTGGCCACCATCCCGCTGGTCGCCCTCTGGGGCTCCCCGTCCTACGCCCAACTGCTGCTGGTGGCCGCGGTGGAGGGCATCGCCACCGCGATGTTCGGACCCGCCAACACCGTGCTCACCCGGGACGTCGTCGCCAAGGAGGACCTCGCCGACGCGCTGGGCATGGGCCAGGCCCTCCAGGCCGCCGTCAGCCTGGCCGGGCCGGCGCTGGGCGGCGTCCTCTACGCCGCCGACCGGATGCTGCCGTTCGCCGTGGACGCGCTCTCCTACGCCGTGTCGGCCGCCCTGATCTGGCGGATCACCGTCCGCCCCACGGCCGCGGAGCCACGGGCCGAGGACCGCGGGCTGACGGCGGGCATCCGCTGGCTGGTCCGCCGGCGCGAGCTGTTCGTCATCCTGGTGTACGCGGCCGTCATCAATCTGGTCGCGGCCGCCATCGATGTGATCGTCATCCTGGAGCTGCGGGCCAACGGGGCCTCCGGCTGGGTGATCGGACCCGTGCTGTCCTGCGCGGGCGTCGGCGGGATCGTCGGCTCCCTGCTGGCGCCGTGGTTCGTCAAGCGGCTGAGCGTGCCGACCATCCTGCTCGGCATCGGGGTGGGCTGGACGGCGGTGCTGGCGGTGTTCACGCTGACCTTCGCGCCCGGGGTGGTCGCCGCCCTGCTGACGCTGCTGATGATGCTCTCGCCGGCCGCCGGCGTGGTGGTCGGGCACGCCCTGTTCGGGCAGACCCCCCGGCACCTGATCGGCCGGGTCAGCGCCGCCACCGGCCTGCTGCTCAGCGGCCTGGCCGCGCTGGGCCCGGTCGCGGCCGGCGCGCTGCTGCAGGGCCTCGGCGGGGCGGGCACCTGGGCGGTGATGGCGGTGCTGACGGCGGCGGTCACCGCGGGCGGCTGGATTCCGCTGCGGACCACCCAACGGCTCGCCGCCGGGCCGGCGGCCGACGGGGACGCTCAGCCGGCGGCCGGGCCACCGGCCACCCCGGACCTGGACGCGCAGGCCGGACCGGCCCCGGGCACCCGGGCGGCTCCGGCCCCGGGCATCCGGACGGCTCCGGCCCCGGAGGCGGACCCGGAGCAGCCGGCGGAACCCGCCGTCGTCGCGCACGCCGCCCCGCCCGCCCCCGGCCGCACCCCCGCGCCCGGCACCGGACCCGCCGCCGCACCGGCCGGCACCGACCCCGGGAGGAGCTCGGATGACTGACGGCCCGCCGCCGCCCGACCCGTACCGCTGGCTGGAGGACGCCGACGACCCGGCCGTCCAGGAGTGGACGCAGAAGCAGGACGCCCGCTACCGCGCCGCCGCCGACGGCTGGCGGGCGCGCGCGAGTGCCGAGGCCCGGCTCACCGAGCTGTCCGAACGCCTCGGTGCCCGCTCCGCCCCCCGCCCGGCCGGCGCGCGGCTGTTCCTCACCCGCTCGCTCCCCGGCGCCGAACACCCCGAGCTGGTCGTCGTCGAACCCTCCGGCGCCGTCCGGGTCCTGGTGGATCCGGCGCTGCTCGACCCGACCGGCGGCACCACCCTGGAGGAGTGGGAGCCGTCCTGGGACGGCCGCCGGCTCGCCTACCAGGTGGCGTCCGGCGGCACCGAGAACGCCGCCCTCTTCGTCCTGGACGTCGACACCGGCCGCGTCCTGGACGGCCCGATCGACCGGGTCCGCCGCAGCACCGTCGCCTGGCTGCCCGACGCCGACGGCTTCTACTACGTCCGCCGGCTGCACCCCGCGCTCCACCCGGGCGAGGGCCAGTACCACCGCCGGGTCCAGCTGCACCTGATCGGCGCCGACCCCGAGCAGGACGCGGTGGTCTTCGGCACCGGCCGGGCGAAGACCCAGCACTACACCGTGCGGACCAGCGCGGACGGCCGCTGGCTGGTCGTCGGCGCCGCCGCCGGCGCGGTGCCCCGCCGGGACCTCTGGATCGCCGACCTGACCGAGGACCGGCCGGACCGGCCCCGGCTGCGCCCGCTCCAGGAGGGCCTCGACGCGCGGTCCCAGCCGCACCTGCGCCCCGGCACCGCGCCGGACGGCCGCTGCTGGCTCACCACCGACCTGCACGCGCCCCGGGGCCGGGTCGTGGTCACCACCCCGGGCGCCCCCACGCCGGACACCTGGACCGAACTGATCCCGGAGGACCCGCAGGCCGTCCTGGAGGACTTCGCGATCCTCGACGGTCCCGATCCGGACCGCCCGCTCGCCCTGGTGGTCCGCACCCGGCACGCCGTCGGCGAGGTCACCCTGCACGACCTGGCCGACGGCCGGCCGCTCGGCCCGGTGCCCGTCCCCCCGCTGGGCACCGTCGGCAAGGTCCGGGTCGCCGCCACCGACGCCCACCGGGCCTGGTTCGTCCACACCGACTTCGCCACTCCCCCGGCCGTGCTCTGCTACGACACCCGCACCGGTGCGGTGACGCCCTGGCCCGTCCCCGGGGCCGCCGTGGCCGAGCCCGCCGTCGACCCGGCCGACGATCCGGCCGACCGCCTCGAAACCCGCCGACTCGCCTTCACCTCCCGGGACGGCACCACCGTCCGGATGTTCCTGCTCGCCCGGCGCGGCGGCCCGGACCGCCCCCGGCCGGCGATCCTCACCGGCTACGGCGGCTTCGGACAGTCGCTGACGCCCGGGTACGCGCCGGAGGCCCTCGCCTGGGTCCGGGCCGGCGGGGTCTACGCCGTCGCCAACGTGCGCGGCGGCGGCGAGGAGGGCGAGCAGTGGCACCGCGACGGGATGCTCGACCGGAAGCAGAACACCTTCGACGACTTCCACGCCGCCGCCGACCACCTGGTGGCCACCGGCTGGACCACCCCCGGACAGCTCGGCATCTGGGGCGCCTCCAACGGCGGCCTGCTGGTGGGCGCCGCCCTGACCCAGCGGCCCGCGAGCTTCGGGGCGGTGGTCTGCATGGCCCCCCTGCTCGACATGGCGCGCTACGAACTCTCCGGCCTCGGGCCGAGCTGGACGGGCGAGTACGGCACGGCCGCCGATCCGGCGCAGCTCGCCCGGCTGCTCTCCTACTCCCCGTACCACCACGTCCGCGCCGGCACCCGCTACCCCGCCGTCCTGTTCGCCGTCTTCGACGGCGACAGCCGGGTGGACCCGCTGCACGCCCGCAAGATGACGGCCGCCCTCCAGGCCGCGACCGGCAGCGGGCAGCCGGTCCTGTTCCGCCTGGAACGCGGCGCGGGCCACGGCGCCCGCGCCGCCTCCCGCCGCACCGCGCTCTTCGCCGACCTCCTCGCCTTCTTCGCCGACCGCCTCGGCCTTCCGGCGGGCTTCTGACCCGGGGACCGCAGCGCGGCTCACCCCGGGCGTCACTCCCGCGACGACGGACCCCGTCCGCGGCAGCAGGAGCTTCGCCCCGGCCGGCTACGGGACCGCCCCGCGCGGGACCACCACCGGCGGCCACGACGACACGACCGCGCGTACGGTCGCCGTCCGCGAGGGCGAGGAGTCCGACGAGCCCGCTCTCGGGGCGGTGTTCCGGCGGATCATCGCCGAGAACCGGGCTGGCGGCCGGCGTGTGCCGGAGCGCGGCGGCTGGCCGGGCGCGCCCACCAGGCCGGCCCCCGACGGGTCCGTCGGGGGCCGGGCAGGGCGGGCGGAGCGGGGTCAGGGGCCGGCAGCAGGGTCAGCAGGTCAGCAGGTCAGCAGGTCAGCAGGTGAACTTGATCAGCCGGAACGTCGCGTAGTGGTCGCCGGTGTAGTAGTCCTCCCGGTACGCCTGGCCGGTGACGATGCGGCGGGCGCCGCGGGTGGGCGAGCCGGGGGTCACCACGGTGTACTCGTGGTAGTAGCCGGTGGACCTGCTCGGCAGGACGCGCTCGCGGTTCTGGAAGACGACGCCGTCCTGGGAGTACGGGAACGGGCCGTTGCTCGCGATGAGGTCGAGGGTGTGGTCGGCCTCGGCCGGCAGCGCGGAGAGGCACACCGAGCCGCTCACGGTGGCGTGGGCCTCGGTGGCGGTCACGGCGGGGGCGAGGGTCAGCAGGGCGACGACGGTGACGGCGGCGGCGCGCGTCTTCCACGCGCATAGAGTGCGGGTCATGACAACAGTGTGACCAGGCACGGAGCGGCACCGGAAGGCCTGATCCAACTCTTCACCTGCGGGTAAGTCGCCGGACGGACGGGCGACTTGAACCGTACTCGGGCGGCCGGACACCCGGCGCACGGACGCCCGCGCGCCGAACGCGCGCCCGGGCCGTCCGGACAGCTCCGAACGGCCCGGTCGGCCCGGTCGGCCCCGGTCAGCCCCATCCGGTCGGTCAGCCCCGGGCCCCGCGCCCGCCCGCCGCGGCCCCCTCCCGGAGCAGCGCGGCCAGCGACTCGGCGTACGGTGACGGGCGCCGGCCCCGGGCGACGGCGATCCCGAAGTGCCGGGCGGGGCGGGGCGCCACCACCGGCACCACCCGGGTGCCGGACAGCGCCGGGTCGAGCGCGACGGACGGGACCAGCGAGACGCCGACCCCGGCCGCGACCAGGGTGCGGGCGAAGAAGTAGTCGGTCGTGGAACCCGCCACCCGCAGTTCGAAGCCGGCCACGGCCGCGTACCGGCGCAGGAAGGTCTCGGTCTTCAGGCAGCCCAGCACCCAGCGTTCCTCGGCGAGTTCGGCGAGGTCCAGGGCCTCGCGGCCGGCCAGCCGGTGCCCGTCGGGCAGCACCACCGAGAACGGATCGTCCATCAGCGGGGTCCAGTCCAGGCCGGAGCGGTCTCCGGGGAGCACCGGCAGGGGGCCGTCGAAGTGGTAGGCGAGCGCGAGGTCGGCCACCCCCTCGCGCACCATCGGCAGGCTGTCCTCGGGCTCCCGTTCCAGGATGCGCAGTTCGACCTCCGGGTGGTCGGCGGCGAACCGGGTCAGCGCCGCCGGCAGGAGGTGCCGCCCGCCGCTGGTGAAGGTGGCGAGGGTGAGCCGGGGCCGGGCCGCGCCCAGCCGGCCGATCTGCTCCTGCGCGTGGCGCAGTTCGGCGGCGACCGCGGCGGCCGCCTCCACCAGCAGCTGTCCGGCCTCGGTGAGCCGCACACCCCGGGTGGAACGCTCCACGACCGCCGTGCCCAGGCCCCGCTCCAGCGCGGCGACCTGCTGGGACACCGCGGACGGCGTGAGGCGCAGGGCGGTGGCCGCCCGGTTGAAGCTCCCGTGCTCGGCGACCGCCCGCAGCACGCCGAGCCTCCGTACGTCGATCATCGCGTTCCCTCGGTCGACAGTTCTGCTGATGACTCGTTCAGCAGGTCGGTAGTTCCGCTGATGACGGTACGGCAGCAGAGTGGGGGCATGCGAAACGTCTGCGTCATCGGCGGAAGCCGGTACTTCGGCCTGCGCCTGGTCAACCTGCTGCGGGACTCCGGTACCCGCGTCACCCTCGTCAACCGCGGCTCGACCCCGCCGCCGCCCGGGGTCGACCACGTCCGCGCCGACCGGTCCGACGAGACCGGGCTGGCCGCCGCACTCGGCGGCCGCGACTTCGACGCGGTGATCGACCAGGTGCTCTACACCCCCGTCCAGGCGGCCGTCGCCCGCCGGGTGTTCGCCGGCCGCACCGGCCGGTACGTGATGACCTCGACGATGGAGGTGTACGACCCGGCCACCTCGCCCCTGGTGCGCACCACCGAGGGTGTTCCGGTGCCCGAGTCCGCCGTCGACCCGCTCCGGGCCGTCCCGTCGGAGCTGCCGTGGCACGATCCGGCGGCGCTCGCCCGGCGCACCGACGAGGCGACCGGGTACGCCGAGGGGAAGCGGCAGGCCGAGGCGGTGCTCGCGCAGGATCCGCCGTTCTCCTGGGCGAGCGTGCGCAGCGCCCACGTCCTGGGCGGCGGGGCGCGGGACTTCACCGGCCGGCTGGCGCACTACACGGAGCTGATCGCGGCCGGGCGGCCGGTCGCGGTGCACGCGAGGCCGCGGCCCACGTCCTTCGTCCACCACGAGGAGATCGCCGCCGCGCTGGTGCGGTCGGCGGCCTCCGACGACGCCGGTCCGGTGAACGCGTGCTCGCCGGACGCGCTCGACGTGGTCCGGCTCTGCGAGCTGATCGCCGACCGGCTGGGGACCACCGCCCGCTACCGGGTGACGGCCGGCGAGGACGCCTCGCCGTTCTCCTTCGACCGCTGGTACCCGATGGACGACCGGCGCGCCGTCGCGCTCGGCCTGCGGTTCTCCCCGCTGGCCGACTGGCTGCCGGACGCCGTGGCGGAGGCCGCCGCCCTCTCCCCGCGGGAGGCGTGACGTGCGACAGCGCACCATCGGCGCCGCGGCCGTCGGCGCGATCGGACTGGGCGCGATGCCGCTCTCCGTCGAGGGCCGCCCGGACGAGGCCTCCGCCCTGGCCACCCTGCACAGCGCGCTCGACGCCGGGGTCACCCTGATCGACACCGCCGACTCCTACCACTGGCACGCCGGCGAACTCGGCCACAACGAACGGCTGGTGGCCCGCGCGCTGGCGAGCAGGACGGCCGCCGACCGCGCCGCCGTGCTGGTCGCCACCAAGGGCGGGCGCGGCCGGCCCGGTGACGGCTCCTGGACGGTCGACGGCCGCCCGGACCGGCTGCGGCAGGCCTGCGAGGGCTCGCTGCGGCGCCTGGGCGTGGCGGCGATCGACCTCTACCAGCTGCACAAGCCCGACCCCCGGGTGCCGTGGGCCGAGTCGGTGGGCGCCCTGCGCGAGCTGCTGGATGCCGGGAAGATCCGGGCCGCGGGGATCTCCAACGTCGACGAGGGGCAGATCCTGGTCGCCCGGGACGTCCTGGGCGCCGGCCTGGTCTCGGTCCAGAACCGCTTCTCCCCCGCCGTCCGCTCCGCCGAGCCGGAGCTGCGGCTCTGCGAGCGCCTGGGGCTGGCCTTCCTGCCGTGGAGTCCGCTCGGCGGGCTGTCGCGCAGTGCCCTCGACGGCCCCGACGACGTCGCCGTCACGTCCGGCGCGTTCCACCGGATCGCCGCCGAGCGGGGCGTCTCGCCCCAGCGGATCGGCCTGGCCTGGCTGCTCGCGCTGTCCCCCGCCGTCGTCCCGATCCCGGGCGCCCGCCGGTCCGCCAGCATCCGCGACTCGGCCGCGGCCGCCGACCTCACCCTCACCCCGGCCGAACTCTCCGAACTCTCCGAACTCGGCTCACCCGCCGCACCGTTCGGCCCGGCGCAGCCCGGGCCCACCGGGTGAGACGCCGGGCGTCGAAACGGCGGAGGGCCGGGGCACGCAGTCGCTGCGCGCCCCGACCCTCCGCCGGCACTGCCCGGATCAGCCGTAGATCGTGAACACCGAGTCGCTCTGCCCGCCGTAGGCGTTGCTCAGGGCGAAGACGTGGCTGCTCGGACGGAAGATCCCGAAGGTCGTCCGGCCCCGGCCCAGCCAGTCGCCGACCACCGGAAGGTCACCCTTGACGCCGTAGGCGGCGGTGGAGACGCTGCCGTCGTCGTGCCGCAGGATGAACAGGTTCGGGTCGCCCTCGTTCCGCCCGGGGCGGAAGACGCCGAACTGGGCGTGGTGCACGCCGTCCCAGTCACCCACCACCGGGAGGTCGCCCTGGTCGCCGAAGCGCATGGTGGAGACGCTGCCGTTGTCGTGGCGCACCGCGAGGGTGCTGGTGCTCGGACGGAAGATGGCCAGCTGGTCGTGGTTGTCGCGGTCCCAGGCACCGACGACCGGGAGGTCGCCCGGCTCCCCGAACTGGACCGTGGAGACGGACTTGTCGGAGTGCTGCAGGGCGAAGGTGCCGGTGCTCGGACGGTAGATGCCGGACTGGCACTGGCAGGTGTTGTCCCAGGCGCCGACCACCGGAAGGTCACCCGGGTCCCCGAGGCTCCAGACCAGGTTCGCCTGGCCGGAGGCCTTCTGGTAGGAGAGCGCCCAACGGCCCTTGTCGAAGAGCCCGACGTGGCTGGTGGGGCCGCCGAAGTACCCGGCGAACGGCACGCCGGCCTGCGGACCGGCGACGTACAGCTGGGTCCCGGTGCTGCCGGTCCGGCCGTGGTCGTCGACGACGGTCTCGGTGACGGTGTACGTGCCGGCCACGCCGTAGTCGTGGGTGACACCGCTCGGCGGGGTCGGTCCCTCGCTGACGGCCGGGGCCGTGCCGTCACCGAAGTCGATGACGTAGCGGGCCACCGGCCAGGGGCTGACGGTCCGGTCCGTGACGGTGACCCGGGCGACGGTGCGATCGGGCTGGTACACCCCGAAGGACGGGCGGAGCTCGCCCACCGGGGCCAGCTTCACCGTCCCGGTGGAGGTGCGGACCAGGCCGGTCTCGCTGGTCGCGGTGAGCGTCAGCGTGTAACTGCCGCCGGCCGGGTAGTCGTGGTCGACGGTGCTGTTGCCCGAGGTCACCGGGACCGGCGCGGTGCCGTCACCGAAGTCCAGGGTGGCGCCGACCGGTGCCCAGCCGGGGGTGTACCAGACCGTGGCCCGGGCGTTCAGCGGGTGCCCGGTGGTCGAGTAGGGCAGCGCCGACACCATGACGCTCATGGTGTCCTGCAGTTCCACGGCGCCGCGGTCCTGGTAGCCGTTGCCGGTACCGGTGTTGGCGATCTTCGGGTGGTCGGCGCGCGGGTCGCCGTAGAGGTCGGTGTCCAGGGCGCCGGGCGCCGAGGCGTCGGCGGCGTCCGTCAGACCCTCGACCGCGATCGGCCGGTAGTCCGAGGTCGACTGGGAGAAGCCCGGGTCGGCCCCGTTGTCGTGGGCGCCCTGGCCGGTGGCGCGGAAGGCCTCCGGCGTCGCGTAGGAGGTGCCGCCCCACGCGTAGGCGGCGGCGCCCGGCGCGGGCTGGACGCTGTTGTAGTCGACCTTGGTGCCCTGGGTCGAGCCCGCCGACACCGTCAGCGCGACCGAGGAGACCGGTACGCCGCCGCACCAGTCCGCCGGGCGCTTCGCCAGCACGTTGTTCTCGACGGTCGCGCCGGAGGAGTTGCCCGCGAACTCGATGTCGCTCAGGCAGTTACGGCCGAAGGTGTTGCCGACCACGACGGTGCCGGGGGCGTCGGTGACCAGCACGCCCCGGCCGTCCGTCTCGGTCACCAGGTTGGTGGTGAGGACGGTGCCCGTCACCCCGGCCTCGACCGCCACGCCGATCGGGCCGGCCGAGGCGATCTGGCTGCGGCTCACCGTGACGCCGGCGCTGTGGCCGGTGATCCGGACGGCCGGGCCCGGCTGGGCCGCGCCGCCGCTGCCCGCGCCCACGATGGTGCGGTCCAGGACGATCCGCTCGGAGTCCTTGACGAGCACGCCCTCCTGCGGGGCCGTGATCTGCAGGCCCGTCACGGAGACGTCGTGCACGCCCGAGATGAGGAAGCCGTAGCCGGGGACGTCGGGCCCGTCCTGCTGACCGACCTCGACGCCCGTCGCCGGGACCTTGTAGGGAATGTCGGCCTTGAAGACGATCGGCTTGCCGGGCAGGCCCGAGCGCCTGACCGTGATCATGCCCTGGTAGGTGCGGTTCGGGGCGATCTGGACGGTCTGCCCCGGCTGGGCCGCGTCCGCGGCGGCCTGGATGCCGCAGTACGGCTGGGCCTGGGTGCCGGCCCCGGCGTCCGAGCAGTGCGCGGTGGTGCTGTTGTCCACGTAGAGCACGGCGGTCTCGGCCTGCGCGACCGAAGGCAGCGCGGTTCCCGCGCCGGCCGAGCAGGCGACGGCGATGGCTATGCCAACGCGACGGTGGAACGACAAAGTTGATCCCCCTGGTGTGACGTTCTGGTGGCGCGCCGGTCCAGGGGACGCCGAGAGACCCAGGGCGTCCCTCCTGCGCGGCGATCAGTATCCACGACGTCGCCGCAGCTCCGCACCCCGGTATCGGAGCTGCGGCGGCGGGCCCCGGGCCGGGGGGTCAGGACAGGTCGTCGGCCGGGGTCTTCTCGGGCTGGACGGCGCAGACCGCGTTGACGCCGCCCGGGCCGAACAGCAGGGATCCGCCGACCAGGGTGCCCACCACGCCGCGGCAGACGGCGGCCTCCTGGGGCGTCTTCGGGCCTTCGGCGGCCGCCGGGTGGGCGGCCAGCAGCGGAGCGGCGAGCAGCAGGACGGCACCGGCCGCGCGGACGGCGTGGCGGAGCGGCTTCGGCATCGGGCTGAGCGGGAGCATGGGTCGGCCTTTCGGATCGGCGGGGGACGAGCCATCGCGGATCGGCGATGGACGAGCCATCCCTACCGGACCGGCCGTGCGCGGCGCCGGACTCTGCGCCGTCCGTGGGCGTGTCAGCCCGTGCCCGTCCGCTCAGCGCTCGTCCGGGTAGCCCCACTCGACGGCCGGGCGGGCGTGCGGCGCGACCTTCCCGACGGCCTCGGTGACGGCGCGCTCGAACGCCGGCCGCCAGGCGTAGAAGCGGGTGATGACCAGCGGGTACTCGCTCTCGCCCGAGACGATGAACTCCCCGTCCAGCTCGCCCACGCCGATCCGCACCTCGTCGTCGATTCGCTCGTCCCGCAGCACGGCGGCGAGGGCGTGCACCACCTCCCACGCCTGCTCCCGGCCGGTGAGGCCGTCGACGAAGAGGGCGAGTTCGATGTTGACCGACACGGGGGAATGGTATCCGGGCCGCCCCCGCCGACCGGCGGCGGGCGGGTCAGCGCGGGCCGAAGGACGCCCCGGGTGAGGCCAGCACCCTGGCGGCGCAGCGGTGGCCGCGCGCGGTGGCCTCGCGCAGGCCGACCTCGGCCAGGAAGCCGGCCAGGAAGCCCGCGGCGAACGCGTCGCCGGCGCCGGTGAGGTCGCGGACCTCGCCGACCGGCGGGACGGGCACCGCGAAGGGGGCCCGCCCGGGCGCGTCCACGGTGGTCGCCGCCGCACCGGCTTTGGTGACCACCGTGGTGCCCGCCAGCCGGGCCCGCTCCGGGCCGGGCCGGCCCTCCACCAGGAGCCCGAGGAAAGCGGCCTCCTCCTGGTTGGCGAACAGCAGGGTGGGCGTCAACTCGGCGGCCAGGGCGAGGAAGCGCTCCCGGCCGAAGCCGGCGAGCATGCCGGTCGAGGAGGCGTCGAGCGAGGTGGTGCCGCCCGCCCGGCGCACCCGCCGCAGGGCGTCGGCCGCCGCGCTCCCGACCGGCTCCCCGTCGAAGGAGTAGGCGGGCACGTGCAGGTGGGTCAGACCGGCGAGCCACTCGTCCGGCACGGTGTCCAGCAGGGTGGCCGCGCCCCGGTCGGGGAGCATCGTCCGCTCCCCGGCGTCGTCGACGAGGACGACGATGCTGCCCGTCTGCCCCCGCCTGACGACCCGTACGTCGACGCCGTGGCCCGTCAGTTCGGCGACCAGAGCGTCCCCCGCCGGGTCGTCGCCGACGCAGCCGAGGAACCGTGCGGGCCACTGCCCGGCGGCGAATCCCGCGACGTTCGCCGCGCTGCCGCCGCGCCGCCGGAAGACCCTGGCCGTGGAGTCGGTGCCGTGCCGCAGCGGCCCGTCGACCCAGACGACGACGTCCTCGACGAGGTCGCCGAGTACCCCGAGTACCTCGATCACCGGCGCTACTCCCCGCCCCGCAGCGCCGCCAGCGCGGTGGCGATCCGGCCGCCGAGGCGGACGTTGCCCCGGTAGACCGCGACGTTGACGTCCAGGCTGCGGCCCTGCGTGTCGCGCTGGATGAAGTCGAGCAGGAACGGCGTCGAGGCGTTGCCGGTGATGCCCCGGCGCTCGGCCTCGGCCCAGGCCCTGGTCAGCAGCGCGTCGAGCTCCTGGGGCGGCAGCTGCTCGGCCGGGTCCACCGGGTTGGCGATCAGCACGGCCTGGGGCAGCTCCAGCCCGTCCCGGGCCGCGATGATCCGCGCGGCCTCCTCCGGGGAGTCCACCCGGTAGGCGATCTCGTGCCCGGAGTCGGTGACGTAGAAGCCGGGGTACCGGCGCGTCCGGTAGCCGATGACGGGGATGTTGAGCGTCTCGAAGCGCTCCAGGGTGGCCCGGATGTCCAGGATCGACTTCACGCCCGCGCTGATCACGGTGACGGGCGTGGCGGCCAGCGTGGTGAGGTCGGCGGACTCGTCGAAGCTCTCGGCCGCGCCGAAGTGCACGCCGCCCAGCCCGCCGGTGGAGAAGACCCGGATCCCCGCCCGGTGGGCGAGGAAGGCGGTGGCCGCGACGGTCGTCCCGCCGTGCCGGCCCAGCGCGGCGACCACCGGCAGGTCGCGCAGGCTCGCCTTGTCCAGGTCGTCCGACTCGGACAGTTCCTTGATCTGGTCCGTGCCGAGTCCCACGGTGGGCACCCCGCCGAAGACGCCGATCGTCGCCGGGACGACCCCGGCGGCTCGCAACCGCTCCTCCGCCTCCAGCGCGACCTCCAGGTTGCGGGGCCGCGGAAGGCCGTGCGTGAAGATGGTCGACTCCAGGGCGACGACGGGCGCGCCGTCGGCGACGGCCCGGGCGACGTCGTCGGAGATCCGGATGGGCAGTCCGCTCATGGGAGGCACGAACTCTCTCTGGGGTGCCACCACGCCGTGGCAGTTCCGGTCAGCCTAGGGACGGTTCGCATCGGGATCCAGAAGGAGTACCGGGCCTTCCCATAGGGTTTCGACTATGGGATTCACCTTGCGTCAGCTCGAAGTCTTCCTCGCGGTCGCCGACGGTCTGCACTTCGGCCGCGCCGCCGAGCGCCTGCACATCTCGCAGCCGACGGTCAGTCAGGAGGTCGCCCGGCTGGAGCGGGCGGTCGGCGTCGAGCTCTTCGACCGCAGCCGCCGGGCCGTCGCCCTCACCCCGGCGGGCGAGGTGATGGCCGAGGAGAGCGCCCGGCTCCTCGGCCAGGCCGCCGCCCTGCTCGCCCGGGTCCGGCTGCACGAGGAGGCGCGGACGGGCACCGCCCGGATCGTCGCCTCCCCCAGCGTGATGAACCGGCTGCTGCCCGCCGTGGTCAGCCGGGCCGAGCGCGAACTACCCGCGCTGGACACCGCGGAGCTCGCCGTCGACACCGGCCGCGTCTCCTCGACGCTGGCCGCCGAGCTGGCCGACATCGGCCTGGGCCGCTTCCTGGACGAGGTGCCCGGCTACCGGCGGGAGACCCTCGCCGACGAGCCCGTCCGGGTCGCGCTGGGCCGCGACCACCCACTGGCCGGGCGCGACGCCGTCCGGCTGTCCGAGCTGCGGGACCTCCCGCTGCTGCTCTGGCCCCGCGAGCAGCACCCGCGCTACTACGACCACGTCCTCGGACTCTGCTCCGAACACGGCGTGGAGCCGCCGGTCCTGGTGAGCCCGCCGCGCATCGTCGGCTCACGGCTCTACCTGCTCTCCCAGAACCGGGCGTTCTCGCTCGTCCCCCGCTCGATGACCGGTCACCTCACCGAGGAGGTGGTCACCGTTACGCTCGCCGGCCGGGCCACCCTGCCGCTGGAGATGCAGTGGCGGCTCGACGACGGCCGGCCCCGGCTGGCGGCGCTGCGCGAGCTGATCCGCCAGGAGGCGGGCACGCTCCAGGGCGACTGACCTCCAAGGGCGGCTGAGCTCCCGGGCAACTGAGCTCCAGGGCGGCTGACCACCAGGACTGCTGAGCTCCAGGACGGCTGAGCTCCAGGGCGGCGGATGCGAGCCGCCGGCCGCCGCTCACGCCACCGTCGCGCCAGCGCACGCGCCACCGCGTGCGCCACGGCGGGCCGGGTACGGGGGGAGGCGCGTGCCGAATCGTTCGCCACCAGAGAGGGGGAACCGGCCAGAACCGGTCGGGTGGCCGGAATGTTGCACCCATGTGAACCGGTTCCGCAGACTCTCGCACCATGCCGCCCACCGCACCGCCCTGACCTGTACCGCTCTGGTGCACGGCGGCCGAGCCCTGGCCGCGGCCGTCGAACGCCTCGACCGCCGGGCCATCGCCCTGCTGCTCGGGCTGGTCCACCCGGTCACCGCCCGGCTGACCGCCCGGCTGCGCCGCGTGGTGGCCGCCAACTGCGGCGACGCGCTGAACCGGCACCTCCCCTGCCGCGGCCGGGAGCCCGTCCAGGACCGGTGGACCGAGGGCGCGCCCGGGCGCCGGGACGCCGGCTGACCGCCCGGGGCCGGGGCCACCCGCCGGCGGGGCGGGCAGGCGCGAACCGACCGTCAGGTGTGGCCCTGGGGCCCGAGGATCAAGCCCGGCAGAGCCCGGTCGTCCAGTCGACGGTCGCGGCGGCCTGCGAGTACGTCCACTCCGGCGCCAGCAGGTCGCGGTCCAGCTGGGCCGCCGCGCCCTTGTCCTCGACCACGTAGCCGAAGTCCTGCAGCCAGGCCGGGTAGAGGTTCTTCGACCCGATGTAGAAGGCCGAGCCGTCGACCGCGACCAGCTTGTGGTGCAGCGCGTACGGGTGCCCGTCCGCCCAGGTGGCGGTCGGCGCGGCGCGGAAGGACGCGAGCTGGAGGTTGCCGCAGAGCGCGGCGCCCGCCTTCGCCGGGTCGCCGGTCAGCCGGGTCAGCCGGGCCCGCAGCACGTCGGAGACCTCGGAGAGCGACTTGATCTGCGAGTAGCCCCCGCTGCCGGCCGTGCCCCGGTTCGCCGGGTCGCTGACCACGATCCGCACCTTGACCCCGGCCACCAGCTTGGCGGCCAGCAGGTCGTAGAGCCGGGCGTCGTAGCGCGGCAGCGGCGGGCAGGTGCCGTTCATGTCCTGCTGGGAGATCTCGATGTGGCTGCTCGCACTGCCGACGAGCGCGCGCAGGGCGTTCTCCTCGGGATTGACCGTCTCGTAGTCGCGGTCGGCGTTGGTGTTGTCGTGCAGGGCCAGCGGACCGCACTGGGTCTCGGAGACCCCGGCGACCGGTGCGGGCCGGTAGGCCGAGGCGGGGTCCGCGGCCTTGACGCCGACCCCCAGGCCGCCGACGGCGATCACCGGGACGCTGCCGGTGGCGGGCGCGGCGGGGTTGGTGTCCCGCTCCATCGAGGGCCGGCAGGCGCCGCCGTCGGAGGAGGCGAACCACGCGTTGTCGAACAGGCCGGTGCGGCCGCAGGTCCACGCCCAGAGGGTGTCCAGGTAGCGCGCGGCCGAGGTGGCGGCCGGGCCGGTCAGGGCGAGGTCGACGTCCGAGACGGGGTGCGCGGTGTCCAGGTAGTCGTCCTTCCACCCGTTGATGCCACCGGCGATCACGCTCCGGCCGTCGACCACCAGCAGCTTGGAGTGGTTCCAGGAGAACGCCGTGCGGGACGTGGTCATCGAGGCGACGTTCAGCGTCACCGAGCCGGCCGCGGGGCCGAGCCTGGCCAGCAGCTCGTCGCGGTAGCGGGAGGGGAGGACGTTGGCGTTGTAGAGCGGCGCCGCGCCCACCAGGATCCGCACCTGGGGGCGGTGGCCGGCCGCGACCGAGGCCTTGAGCCCCGCCACCAGCGCGTCCTGGAAGCCGCCGTTGGGGAACGGCGCGAGGGTGGAGACGTCGACCGTCCGGGTGGCCGAGGCGACGTCCGCCTGCATCCTGGCCAGCAGCGCACGGGTGCCCCGGCGGTCGGCGCAGCCGGCGTCACCCCAGCAGCCGGGCGTCTGGAGCAGCCAGCCGGCCGGATCGTCGGCGGTGCCGGCCAGCGCGTTGCCCTCGGTGCGCTCCCAGACCGAGCCCTCCAGACCGGGCGACACCTCGCGCAGCGCACGCTCGACGGCGTCGAGGTGGGCCGTCCCGCCGTCGGCGGTGGCACCCTCGGCGGGGGCCGCGAGGGCCGACGGGGGCGGGACGGCGGCGAACAGGGTGGTGGCTGCGGCGACGGCCAGGGCCGAGCGGACGAGGCGGCCGGACCGGCGGGACGAGGGGAGGTGCACGTGAGGTTCCTTCAGCAAGCGGCGGGTGGTTCACCCGTGGGACACCCTGAGATTACCGAAAAGTAACTTGCTGTCGAATCTGCGCATGACAACCAGTCACCCGGCCGGAAACAGACCCGCCGGTCGACCCCCGCCGATCGGCGACACATCGTCAGGCACACGCGTGACGATGCGTCAATCAGCGGTGTCACCCCGCTGGCCGCGCTCGCGGGACGCGGCGGGCCGACCGCCCGTACCGGTCACGCCGGGGCACGTCCGGGCGGGTGACGGCGGCGGCGATCCGGACCCCGCGACCGGCGAGCCGGGCGCCCGCCCGGCCCCGGATCCGTAGCGTCGGCCCATGCTCCTCGGCCTGCTGGCGGCGCTCCTGGCCGCCCTCCTCACCGGCTCGGCCACCGTCCTCCAGGCGGTGGGCGCGCGCCGCGCCGCGTGGGCCACCACGCGGGCGAGGCCGCCGCGCTCGCCGGGGCGTTCCGCCAGTGGCCGTTCATGGTGGGTGTCGGAATGGACATGCTCGGGTTCGCCGCCGAGCTGGTCGCGCTGGAGCGGCTGCCGCTCTACGAGGTCGAGGCCGCCCTGGCCTCCGCCCTCGCCGTCACCGCCGTGGGGGCGTCCCGGGTGCTGCGGATCCGGCTGCGGCGCAGCGAGTGGATCGGGGTGGCCTCGGTCTGCGCCGGGCTCTGCGTCCTCGCGCTCACCGCCGGACACGACGGCCGCGGGTCCGGCGACCAGCCGCTGCGCCTCGGCGTGCTGCTCGTCTCGGTCGCCCTGACGGCCGTGGGGTGGGCGGTGGTCCGCCTGGCCGGGGCGCGGCGCGCCCCGCTGCTCGGCCTGGTGGCCGGCCTGCAGTTCGGGGTGGTGGGCGTCGCGGTCCGGGTCCTGCCGGGGGCACGGCTGCCGGAGCTGTTCGGCGAACCCTCGGCGTACGCGATCGCCGTCGCCGGGCTGGGCGGCTTCACCGCGCTCACCTGGGCCATGCAGAGCGGGTCGGTCACCGCCGCGACGGCGGCGATGGTGCTCGGCGAGACCCTGGGCCCCGCGATCGTCGGGGTGCTGCTGCTCGGCGACCACACCCGTCACGACGCCACGCCGCTCGCCGTCGCCGGGTTCGCCGCCGCGGTCCTGGGCGCGCTGACCCTGGCGCGCTTCGGTGACGCCGAGCAACCCGCCACCGCCGGGACCTGAGCCCCGGACGGCCGCCGGCTCCCCGCGGCGCCGGGCCGGGGCCCGGCGCCGCGAAGCGGCAGGTGCGAAGCGGGAGGTCAGGCCGCCGGGCCCGCGAGGACCTCGTTGACCAGTTCGCGCGCCTCGGCCTGGACCCGGGCGAGGTGGTCGGCGCCGTGGAAGGACTCGGCGTAGATCTTGTAGACGTCCTCGGTGCCCGACGGGCGGGCCGCGAACCAGGCGTTCTCGGTGCAGACCTTGATCCCGCCGATCGCGGCGCCGTTGCCGGGCGCCTCGGTGAGGACGGCGGTGACCGCCTCGCCCGCCAGGTCGCCGGCGCGGACCTGCTCCGGCGACAGCCGGGCCAGCAGCGCCTTCTGCTCGCGGTCGGCCGGGGCGTCCACCCGGGCGTAGGCGGGGGCGCCGAAACGGTCGGTGAGGTCGCGGTAGTACTCGCTGGGCGTGCGGCCGGTCACCGCGGTGATCTCCGAGGCCAGCAGGGCCAGCAGGATGCCGTCCTTGTCGGTGGTCCACACCCCGCCGTCGCGGCGCAGGAACGACGCCCCGGCCGACTCCTCGCCGCCGAACGCGATCGAGCCCTCCAGCAGCCCGTCGACGAACCACTTGAAGCCGACCGGCACCTCGACGAGGTCCCGCTTGAGGTCGGCGGCGACCCGGTCCAGCATCGAGGAGGACACCAGCGTCTTGCCCACCGCCGCGTCCACCGGCCAGTCGGCGCGGTGGCGGTACAGGTAGTCGACGGCGACGGCCAGGTAGTGGTTCGGGTTCATCAGGCCGCCGTCCGGCGTCACGATGCCGTGGCGGTCGGCGTCCGCGTCGTTGCCGGTGGCGATCGCGAACCGGTCCCGGCGCTCGATCAGCGAGGCCATCGCGGCCGGCGAGGAGCAGTCCATCCGGATCTTGCCGTCCCAGTCCAGCGTCATGAACCGCCAGGTCGGGTCGGTGACCGGGTTGACGACGGTCAGGTCCAGCCGGTGCGTCTCGGCGATCCGGCCCCAGTAGGCGACCGACGCCCCGCCCAGCGGGTCGGCGCCGATCCGCAGGCCCGCCGCCCGCACCGCGTCGAGGTCCAGCACCGAGACCAGGTCCTCGGTGTAGGCGGTGAGGTAGTCGTGGCGGCCGGTGGTCGCGGCGGCCAGGGCACGGGCGTACGGCACCCGCTTGACGCCCCGCAGGCCGTCCCGGATCAGGGCGTTGGCGCGGTCCTGGATCCAGCCGGTGGCCTCCGAACCGGCCGGACCGCCGCTCGGCGGGTTGTACTTGAACCCGCCGTCGCGCGGCGGGTTGTGGGAGGGCGTCACCACGATGCCGTCGGCCAGCGCCTGCGGGTGGCGCCGGTTGTGGGCCAGGATCGCGTGCGAGACGGCCGGGGTGGGGGTGTAGCCGTCGGAGCTGTCCAGCAGGACGGTGACGCCGTTGGCCGCCAGCACCTCGACGGCGGTCGCCCGGGCCGGCTCGGACAGGGCGTGGGTGTCCGCGCCGAGGAAGAGCGGGCCGGTGGTCCCCTGGGCCACCCGGTACTCGCAGATCGCCTGCGTGGTGGCGGCGATGTGGTCCTCGTTGAACGCGGCGTCCAGCGAGGAGCCGCGGTGCCCCGAGGTGCCGAACGCCACCCGCTGGCCCGGCTCCTCCGGGTCCGGGTGCAGCGTGTAGTACGCCGTCACCAACCGTGCCACGTCCACCAGGTCGTCCGGCTGCGCCTGCTGCCCGGCCCGTGCGTGTGCCATCGTCTCTCCCACAGTGTTCCTCGCCGTGCGCCGGCCGCGCGGCCCGGCGCATCCTTCTGCCCCGTGCTCACCGATCGTAGCCAGCGCGCGACCTTCGGCCCACACGGGGCGACCCCCGGGCACCGGAGCGTCCGGCACCAGCGGCGCCCGGCGGGGCGAGCCGGGGGGCGCACGACCGGGGCGCGCACGGGCGACGGCGGAACACCCGACACCGGGCGACCGGCGGCCCCGGGCACCGGAGCACCCCGCGCGAGCGGCGCCCGGCGGGGCGAGGCGCAGCCCGGGCCGGTACCCGGAGCGCCGCACACGGCCACCCGGCCCGAACCCGGGGCGCGCACGGGCGACGGCGGAACACCCCGGCGCCGGGCGACCGGCGACCCGGCGCGGGCCCGCGGGCGCTCAGTCGCCGGGGTTCGGCTCCGCCGGCCGTGCCCGGGGGCCGGGCCGGGGTCGGAGCGCCTGGGTGACGCCCCAGGCCGCGGCCGCCAGGCCGGCCAGGGCGATCGGGCGCGACCACTCCCCCGCGCCGGTCGACGCGAGGGCCACGGACAGGACCAGGCCGGACGAGGCGAGGGCGGCCAGTGCGTGCACGGGCCGGACGCGGTCGCGCTGCGGGCCGAGGACGTCGACCAGCAGCAGGTGGCCGATCAGGAGCGCGGCCACCGCCGCGATCCGGCCGAACGGGGGCTCGCCCAGCGCGGCCAGCAGCACGCTCCCGGCCGCCAGCACGGTGCTGCGCGACGCGGCGAGCCGACCGAGCCAGCTGTGCGGGCGGCGCGGCGGCTCGTCGAGCGGCGGGGCGGCCCAGAGGGCGAAGGCCGCGGCGGCTACCGCGGCGACCGGGCCGAACCGGTCCACCGCGCCGTCGACGATGCCGCCGACCCCGGCGGCGGTGAGCGCCAGCGCGACGCCGGTGCAGCGCAGCGCGGCCCGCTCGGCCCACCCGACCCACCGGGCGGCGGGCGCGATCCCAGGCTCGGCAGCGACCGCATCAGCGACCGAGGCGGCGGTCGAGGCAGGTGTCGGGGCGGCGACCGGGGCGGCGACCGAGGCGGCGGTCGGGGTGTCGTCGACGGTGGTCATCGGGCTCCTCCCCCGATCCGGCGGCGCAGCAGTGGCGCGAGCGCCAGGTCGAGCGCCTCGCCCGGGGTGTAGCGGGCCACCGGGATGCCGCGGGCGCGCAGCGCCGAGCGCATCGCCTCGCGTTCGGCATGCCAGAGCCGCAGGGCCACCGCGCCGATCTCGTCACCGGGCTCCACCACCGGTTCGCCGGCCGGGACCTCTACCACGACCAGCGGGTTGCCACGGTCGCGGACCTGGCCGAGCACGTCCAGGATGCGCTGGTCGGCGAGCGAGGTGAAGGCGTACACCAGCGCGTGGCCGGGCAGCGCCGCCGCCGGGAGCCGGGGCACCAGGGGCCCCCGGTGGCCCCGGTCCTGGCGGACCTCCAGCACGCTCTCCACCATCCGGTAGAAGTGCCGGTCCCCGCTGCCCGCGGCGAGCCAGCGCAGCTTCCCGCCGACCGCGATCAGGCCGACCCGGTCGTGCCGGCGCAGGTAGGCGCGGGTCAGGCCGCCGGCCGCGCGCAACGTCTCGTCGAGGCTGGACCGGCCGGTGGCCGCGTCCAGGAAGTCGGCCAGCGTGTCCAGCAGGACGACCGCGTCGGCGGCCCGCTCCGCCGCGAACTGGTTGATCTGGACGGCGTCGCGGCGGGTGGTCGACGGCCAGTGGATGCGCCGCTGGCGCTCACCGGGCACGTGCGGGCGCACGCCGACGACCTCGACGCCGGTGCCCTCGTGCGCGGTGGTGTGCTCGCCGAGGCGTTCGGGCAGCCGTACCGGGATCGGGGTGAGGCGGGCCGCGCTCGGTACCGGGAAGACGTCCACCGTGCCGAGGTCGGTGCGCACCGTCCGGCGGGCCAGACCGCCGGCGTCGTAGACGTCGATGTCGACGCTGCCCAGGGTCCAGCGGCCCCAGCGTTCGGCCCGGAGCACCAGGTCGACCTCGGTGGCGCCGATGGTCACCGCCGTCAGGGCGACGCCGGGGCCGAGGGCGACGGCCGGGTCGAGCCGGCCGATCCGTCCGTCGTGGCGGACGGTGATCCGTACGGTGATCGGCTCGCCCTCCAGGCAGCGGCTCGGCTCGACGCTGTTCTCGGCGGCCAGCCGGGACGGCCGGCCGGTGCCCGGGGCCGCCAGGGCGAGCAGGACGGCCGGGCCGGCGGCCAGCGCGAGCAGCCAGGCGTGGCCGGTGGCCAGCGCGGCGACGGCCGCGACGGTGGCCACGGTGAGCAGGCGCAGGGTGCGCTCGCCGGGGCGCCAGTGCGGGGAGGGCGGGGTGCTCGGCAGGCCGGCCGCGGTGGCCCGGGCGCTGCGGGCGACCAGGCGCGCGGCGGCCTGCTCCGGGCCCCGGGTGGC
>NZ_JBHWUI010000114.1:0-27656 GCF_042737525.1 Kitasatospora sp. NPDC059973
CGCCCCCTCCGGTGGGGGCGACGGGCCGTCGGCGTGCCCGGCCGGACCCGAACGGGTGAACAAGGCGGCTCCGACGCATCAGGTGGGGTTGACCGGCGTTGAGTGGAGGGACGAGTGCACGAACCACGTGTGCGGGGGCGCGAAGCGAACGGAAGGGGTCCGCCGGTGCCGGGTCTGCAGCGAGCCGTCCTGCTGCGGGCGGCGGCCGCCGTGCTGGCCCTGTCCGCGGCGGTCGGGGCGGACACCGCGGTGGGACACGCGCTGGCCAGGCGGGGGGCGGAGCGGGCCGAGCGGGACGCGTACGTCTGCGCCGAGGCGGCCCGGGTGGACGCGGTGGCGCGGGCGACGCGCTCGGCGCACGAGAGCCGCCCGGACCTCTACGACCCCGGGCGCCCGCCGGGCTGCGACCCGAACGGGCACTAGAACACATTCGGACAGAACGCCATCAGTAGTCACTCATCCGGCTTAATTCCTGAATATGGAGGAACCACCCTTCATCCCTTACGGTTCCTCAGGAAGTGAACGTGTTTCCCGAGGGGGGTTTCCCGATGGCCGGCCCGGCAGCGCACCTCAGCCAGACCGAGCCGGCGGCCCGGCGTCCGTGGCCGGCCTGGACGGAGTGGATCGGCACCGCCGCCCGGCTCGGCCTCGCCGTGGTCTGGGGCTGGGCCGGACTGGCCAAGATCGCCGATCCGGCCGAGGCGGCCCAGGCGGTCCGCGCGTACGAGATCCTGCCCGAGTCGATGGTCAAGCCGGTCGGCTACGCCCTGCCCTTCCTGGAGCTGGCGCTCGCGCTACTGCTGGTGATCGGGCTCGGTGTCCGGCTGGTCGCGGGCGTGTCGGCGCTGCTGCTGCTCGCCTTCATCGCCGGGATCGCCTCGGCCTGGGCGCGCGGCATCTCGATCGACTGCGGCTGCTTCGGCGGCGGCGGGGCGGTGGACGCCTCGCAGACCGAGTACCTCCAGGAGATCCTGCGCGACACCGGGTTCCTGCTCCTGGCCGGCTGGCTGATCTGGCGCCCCCGCACCAAGTTCTCGGTGGACGGCTGGCTGGCGGCCTGAGCGGCCGCGGGCACCCATCCCCACACCCCTTTCCCCGCTAGTGGATGTCAAGGCGAACAGTGGATGTCAAGGCGATGAGCGAGAAGAACCGAGAAGGCAAGCGCACCGCCCGCGAGCGGATGCTGGCGGACCGGGCGGCCGACGAGGCCCGCGGCCGGCGCAAGAAGAAGCTGGTGATCGGCGGCGTGGTGCTGGCGGTGATCGCCGCCGCCGTGGTGACCGGCGTCGTGGTGCAGAACGAGCGCTCCAAGCCGGAGACCCCGACCGCCGCGCCGGCCGGCACCATCGGCGACAAGAACCTCGTCGTCCCGGTCGGCGCCGCCGACGCCCCGGCCGTACTCACCGTCTACGAGGACCCGCGCTGCCCCGCCTGCGGCACCTTCGAGCGTGAATTCGCCTCCACCATCGACCAGTTGGAAGACGCGGGCAAGATCTACACCAACTACCACATCGTCTCGTTCATCGACCGGGCGGTGCCCGGCAAGGGCTCCAAGTACGGGGCCAACGCGCTGGGCTGCGCCCAGCAGGCCGGGCACTTCCGCGACTACCACGACGTGCTCTACCGCAACCAGCCGGACGAGACCAACGACGCCTTCGGCGACAAGGCCACCCTGATCAACCTCGCCAAGCAGGTCGACGGCCTGGCCACGCCGGCCTTCGAGGCCTGCGTCAACGACAACACCTACGGCGGCTGGGTCTCCGCGGTGCAGCAGGACTTCGACAAGTCCAGCTACAAGTCGACGCCGACGGTGCTGCTCAACGGCCAGCCGATCTACCCGAAGAACGGCAACGAGGAGATCACCCCGCAGAACCTGGTCACCTGGGTGGACGCCGCCAACCAGGGCAAGAAGCTGGGCACACCGGGTTCGCACGGGCAGTCCCCGGCGCCGACCGGCACCGCGCCGGAGAGCAACAACCCGTCGCCGAACGCCGGCTGAGGCCGGCCCCGGCCGGCCGCCCGCCGCCCCTCCCCGTCCGGAGCGGGCGGCGGTGCGTCCGGCGTCCGGCCCGGTGTCCGGCGTCCGGCACCCTGTTGTTCGGGATCTGTGACCCGCGGGGTGACCGGGGCGGGCCGCCGACCCTGTAGCGTCGGAGCTGCCATGGATATCGCCTACATTCCCAGCCCGTCGCGGGGTGTCCTCTACATCGGACCGATCCCGCTGCGCGCCTACGCCTTCTGCATCATCCTCGGTGTCGTCGTCGCCGTCTGGCTCGGCAGCAAGCGCTGGGTCGCCCGTGGTGGCGGCAAGCACACGGTCGGCGACATCGCCGTCTGGGCCGTGCCGTTCGGCCTGGTCGGCGGCCGGCTCTACCACGTGATCACCGACAACCAGCTCTACTTCGGCGAGGGGAAGAACCCCTGGAACGCCTTCAAGATCTGGGAGGGCGGCCTCGGGATCTGGGGTGCGATCGCGTTCGGCGCGGTCGGTGCCTGGATCGGTGCCCGCCGCCGGGGCGTGCCGCTGCCCGCCTACGCCGACGCCATCGCGCCGGGCATCGCGCTGGCCCAGGCGCTCGGCCGCTGGGGCAACTGGTTCAACCAGGAGCTGTACGGCCGGGAGACCACGCTGCCGTGGGGCCTGGAGATCGACAAGACGCTGCCCAACGGCGAGGTGGTCACCGGGATCTACCACCCGACCTTCCTCTACGAGTCGCTCTGGTGCGTGGGCGTCGCGGCGCTGGTGATCTGGGCGGACCGCCGGTTCACCCTCGGCCACGGCCGGGCCTTCGCGCTGTACGTGGCCGCGTACACGGTCGGCCGGTTCTGGACCGAGTGGCTGCGGATCGACGAGGCGCACACCTTCTTCGGGCTGCGGCTCAACGACTGGGTGGCGATCGCGGTCTTCATCTCCGCCGTCGTCTACCTCGTGATCGTCGGCAAGAAGCACCCCGGCCGGGAGGACCCGGCGACCATCGACCCGACCGCGACCGGCCCGTCCGACGCCGCCGAGCCCGTGGAGGCTCCGGGTTCCTCGGGTGACAGCCCGGCGGCGTCTCGCCCCTCGGACAAAAAGGTGGACGGCGACTCGGCCCGGTCCGTCGCCGGGAGTGCCGACAAGGACGCCAAGAACCTCACCTGACCAGCTCTTTCCCCTGCCACCGGCCGTTCTCCCGACTTCCGCGGAGGGCGGCCGGAGGTGTGTTCGGACAGCCTTACTTTGCTGGAAGTGCCCAGGCCGGAAGGACTACGTTCGGGTCGTCGGACGATCGGACGGAGACCCGGGACCGTGAGCGTGACCACCCTTGAACCCGAGGCCGGGCAACACCCCCGCGTGCCCGCCGCAGGGCACCACCGCGATGTGAACGGCGGCTGGCTGCGGCCGGCGGTGTTCGGTGCGATGGACGGGCTGGTCTCCAACTTCGCGCTGATGACCGGCGTCGTCGGGGGCGCGGCCTCCAGCGGCACGGTGGTGATCACCGGCCTCGCCGGTCTGGCGGCCGGTGCCTGCTCGATGGCGGCGGGGGAGTACACCTCGGTGGCCTCGCAGCGCGAGCTGGTGCAGGCGGAGATCGAGGCCGAGCGGCTGGAGCTGCGCCGCAACCCGCAGGGCGAGCTGGCCGAGCTGGCCGAGCTCTACGCCTCGCGCGGGGTCGATCCGGAGCTGGCGCGCGAGGTGGCCCGGCAGCTCTCCGCCGATCCGGAGCGGACCCTGGAGGTCCACGCCCGGGAGGAGCTGGGGGTGGACCCCAACGACCTGCCCTCGCCGTGGGTCGCGGCCGGGTCCTCGTTCGTCTGCTTCGCGGTCGGCGCGCTGCTGCCGCTGCTGCCGTACCTGCTGGGCGCGACCTCGCTGCTGCCCGCGGTGCTGCTCGCGACGGGCGGCCTCTTCCTCTGTGGTGCGGTGGTCGCCCGGGTGACGGCGCGGACCTGGTGGTTCAGCGGGCTGCGGCAGCTGGTGCTGGGCGGGGCGGCGGCCGCGGTGACGTATCTGCTGGGCATGCTCATCGGCGGGCAGGTCGGCTGACCGGGGGCCCGCCAGAGCCCCGCCGGGGCTGCTGTCCGGGCCCGCCGGGGCTCTGTGGCGGCCGGGGCGGGGGAATCGTCGATTGCTACAGCAGGCTGCATGGTTATGCTGTGCAGCGCGTGACGTTCCGCACATGGGCCCGGATGCGCGGTCGTCCTAGTATCGGCCGAAGAGCCGCCGGTCCGAGGATTCCTTCGGTCCGATCGGCCCCGGAGGATCGAATCGCAGGCGCGCTCGTGGCGATCTTGTCGACGGGGGGTTTCGGTCCCGTTTCGGTCCTCCGCGGCACGGGCACACTGGAGGGAGCGCGCAGTCGGCAAACCGACTCCTCCCGCTCGCACTACTCGCCGGTAATAGCCCCTGACCTGGGGTCATGTCCGCCATATGGACGAGATGTTCCACTTCTCGGGATCTCCGGCATCATGTAACCTGCACGAAATCGCAGAGGGCCAACGTCGTCCCTATTGCACGAAGCTCATTGCTCAAGACGACGACGGGAGAGCCGATGCTGTCTGCATCCATGCACTCCGCCAACGAGCCCCAGGCCGGCGCCGCCCGCCCGCCGTACGCGCTCGTTCCGGATGCGCGACCTGCTGCTCAGGGCCTGTACGACCCGAGGAACGAGCACGACGCCTGTGGCGTCGGCTTCGTCGCCACGCTGACCGGCATCGCCGACCACAAGATCGTCGAGCAGGCGCTCACCGTCCTGCGCAACCTGGAGCACCGGGGTGCCACCGGCGCCGAGCCGGACTCCGGTGACGGCGCGGGCATCCTGACCCAGGTCCCCGACGCCTTCCTGCGCGCCAAGGTCTCCTTCGAGCTGCCCGCTGCCGGCTCCTACGCGGTCGGCATCGCCTTCCTGCCCGACGAGGACGCGGCCGCCGCCGCCGCCGTCGCGCAGATCGAGGCCATCGCCGCGGAGGAGGACCTCACCGTCCTCGGCTGGCGCGACGTCCCGGTCACCCCCGACCTGCTGGGCGCCACCGCCCGCTCGGTGATGCCGCGCTTCCGCCAGGTGTTCCTGGCCAAGGACGGCAGCGAGGGCATCACCCTCGACCGGCTCGCCTTCGTCGTCCGCAAGCGCTCCGAGCGCGAGGCCGGCGTGTACTTCCCGTCGCTCTCCGCGCGCACCATCGTCTACAAGGGCATGCTGACCACCGGCCAGCTGGAGCCCTTCTTCCCCGACCTGTCGGACCGGCTCTACGCCTCCGCGCTCGGCCTGGTGCACTCGCGCTTCTCCACCAACACCTTCCCGAGCTGGCCGCTCGCCCACCCGTACCGCTTCGTCGCGCACAACGGCGAGATCAACACGGTCAAGGGCAACCGGAACTGGATGACCGCCCGCGAGTCCCAGCTCGCCACCGACCTCATCCCGGCCAACAAGAACGGGCAGGGGCTCGACCGGATCTTCCCGATCTGCACCCCGGACCACTCCGACTCGGCCTCCTTCGACGAGGTCCTGGAGCTGCTCCACCTCGGCGGACGCTCGCTGCCGCACTCGGTGCTGATGATGATCCCGGAGGCGTGGGAGAACCACGCCACCATGGAGCCGGCCCGCCGCGCGTTCTACCAGTACCACTCCAACCTGATGGAGCCCTGGGACGGCCCGGCCTGCGTCACCTTCACCGACGGCACCCAGATCGGCGCCGTGCTGGACCGCAACGGCCTGCGCCCGGCCCGCTACTGGATCACCGAGGACGGCCTGGTCGTCCTCTCCTCCGAGGTCGGCGTGCTCGACATCGAGCAGGAGAAGATCGCCCGCAAGGGCCGGCTGCAGCCCGGCAAGATGTTCCTCATCGACACCGCGGAGCACCGCATCGTCGAGGACGAGGAGATCAAGTCCGCGCTGGCGTCCGAGCACCCCTACGCGGAGTGGGTCGACGGCGGCCAGATCCAGCTCGCCAAGCTGCCCGAGCGCGAGCACATCGCGCACACCCACGCGTCGGTGACCCGCCGCCAGCAGACCTTCGGGTACACCGAGGAGGAGCTGCGGGTCATCCTCGCGCCGATGGCCCGCACCGGTGGCGAGGCGCTCGGCTCGATGGGCACCGACAGCCCGATCGCGGCGCTCTCCGAGAAGCCGCGGCTGCTGTTCGACTACTTCGTGCAGCTCTTCGCGCAGGTCACCAACCCGCCGCTGGACGCCATCCGCGAGGAGCTCGTCACCTCGCTGCTGAGCAACCTCGGCCCCGAGGGCAACCTGCTGACCGCCGAGGCCGCCTCCTGCCGCTCGGTCGGCATCACCTTCCCGGTGATCGACAACGACGAGCTGGCCAAGCTCGTCCACATCAACCACGACGGGGACCAGCCCGGCCTCAAGGCCGTCACGCTCTCCGGCCTGTACAAGGTCGCCACCGGCGGCGAGGGCCTGGCCGCGCGGCTGGCCGAGATCGCCGCCGAGGCCGACGCCGCGATCGCCGACGGCGCCCGGATCGTGGTGCTCTCGGACCGGCACTCGGACGCCGAGCACGCGCCGATCCCCTCGCTGCTGCTCACCTCCGCGATCCACCACCACCTGATCCGCACCAAGCAGCGCACCCAGGTGTCGCTGCTGGTCGAGGCCGGCGACGTCCGCGAGGTGCACCACGTCGCGCTGCTGATCGGCTACGGCGCCGGCGCGGTCAACCCGTACCTGGCCATGGAGTCCGTCGAGGACCTCGTCGCCCAGGGAGTCTTCATCGAGGGCGTCGAGCCCGAGCGGGCCATCAAGAACCTGATCAAGGCGCTCGGCAAGGGCGTGCTCAAGGTCATGTCCAAGATGGGCATCTCCACCGTCGCCTCCTACCGCGGCGCGCAGGTCTTCGAGGCGATCGGCCTCTCCCAGGAGCTGGTCGGCGCCTACTTCGCGGGCACCACCACCAAGCTCGGCGGCATCGGCCTCGACGAGATCGCCAAGGAGGTGGCCGCCCGCCACGCCAAGGCGTACCCCGCCTCCGGCATCCCCGCCGCGCACCGCGCGCTGGAGATCGGCGGCGAGTACCAGTGGCGCCGCGAGGGCGAGCCGCACCTGTTCGACCCGGACACCGTCTTCCGGCTGCAGCACTCCACCCGCAACCGCCGGTACGACATCTTCAAGCAGTACACCGACCGGGTGAACGAGCAGTCCGAGCGCCTGATGACGCTGCGCGGCCTGTTCCGCCTCGACACCCTCGGCCGCACCCCGATCTCCGTCGACGAGGTCGAGCCGGTCTCCGAGATCGTCAAGCGCTTCTCCACCGGTGCCATGTCCTACGGCTCCATCTCGCTGGAGGCGCACGAGACGCTGGCCATCGCGATGAACCGGCTCGGCGGCAAGTCCAACACCGGTGAGGGCGGCGAGGACCCGGACCGCCTCTACGACCCCGAGCGCCGTTCGGCGATCAAGCAGGTCGCCTCCGGCCGGTTCGGCGTCACCTCCGAGTACCTGGTCAACGCGGACGACATCCAGATCAAGATGGCCCAGGGCGCCAAGCCCGGCGAGGGCGGCCAGCTGCCCGGCCACAAGGTCTACCCGTGGGTCGCCAAGACCCGGCACTCCACCCCGGGTGTCGGCCTGATCTCCCCGCCGCCGCACCACGACATCTACTCCATCGAGGACCTCGCCCAGCTGATCCACGACCTCAAGAACGCCAACCCGGCGGCCCGCATCCACGTGAAGCTGGTCTCCGAGGTCGGCGTCGGCACGGTCGCGGCCGGCGTCTCCAAGGCGCACGCGGACGTCGTGCTGGTCTCCGGCCACGACGGCGGCACCGGCGCCTCGCCGCTCACCTCGCTCAAGCACGCGGGCGGTCCCTGGGAGCTCGGCCTCGCCGAGACCCAGCAGACCCTGCTGCTCAACGGCCTGCGCGACCGCATCGTGGTGCAGACCGACGGCCAGCTGAAGACCGGCCGCGACGTCGTCATCGCCGCGCTGCTGGGCGCCGAGGAGTTCGGCTTCGCCACCGCCCCGCTGGTCGTCTCCGGCTGCATCATGATGCGCGTCTGCCACCTGGACACCTGCCCGGTCGGCGTCGCCACCCAGAACCCGGTGCTGCGCGAGCGCTTCTCCGGCAAGCCCGAGTTCGTCGTCAACTTCTTCGAGTTCATCGCCGAGGAGGTCCGCGAGATCCTCGCCGAGCTGGGCTTCCGCACGATCGAGGAAGCGGTCGGCCACGCCGAGCACATCAACGCCCAGGCCGCGATCGAGCACTGGAAGGCCGCCGGGCTCGACCTGGCGCCGCTGTTCCACGTCCCCGAGCTGCCCGAGGGCGCGGCCCTGCACCGCACCACCACGCAGGACCACGCGCTCGACAAGGCGCTGGACAACCAGCTGATCGACCTCGCCCAGGACGCCCTGGAGCGCGGCGACGCCGTCCGCATCCAGCTGCCGATCCGCAACGTCAACCGCACGGTCGGCACCATGCTCGGCCACGAGGTGACCAAGCGGTACCGCGGCGAGGGCCTGCCGGAGGGGACCATCGACGTCACCTTCACCGGCTCGGCCGGGCAGTCGTTCGGCGCCTTCCTGCCGAAGGGCATCACGCTGCGCCTGGAGGGCGACGCCAACGACTACGTCGGCAAGGGCCTCTCCGGCGGCGTGGTGATCGTCCGCCCGGCCCGCGAGGCGGCCGCGATCGGCGCCGACGCGCAGAGCCACGTGATCGCCGGCAACACCATCGGCTACGGCGCCACCAGCGGCCGCGTGCACCTGCGCGGCAAGGCCGGCGAGCGCTTCGCCGTCCGCAACTCCGGTGCCACCCTGGTGGTCGAGGGCGTCGGCGACCACGGTCTGGAGTACATGACCGGCGGCCGGGTCGTCATCCTCGGCGAGACCGGGCGCAACCTGGCGGCGGGCATGTCCGGCGGCGTCGCCTACGTGCTGGACCTGCGGCCCGCGAACGTCAACGACGGCATGGTGGGCATCGAGGCCCCGAGCGCCGCCGACCGCGAATGGCTGCGCGAGACCGTGCAGCAGCACTACGAGGAGACCGGCTCCACCGTCGCCGCCGAGCTCCTGGCCGACTGGGGCAGCGGGGTCTCCCGCTTCTCCACGATCATGCCGACCGACTACAAGGCTGTGCTCGCCGCCAAGGACGCCGCTGAGCGCGATGGACTCTCCGAGTCCGAGACCACTCGCAAGATGATGGAGGCGGCACGTGGCTGACCCCAAGGGCTTCCTGACCACCGGCAAGCAGCTGGCCGAGCGCCGGCCCGTGGACGTCCGTCTGCGGGACTGGAACGAGGTCTACGTCGAACGCAGCCTCCTGCCGATCATCAGCAAGCAGGCCGGCCGCTGCATGGACTGCGGCATCCCGTTCTGCCACAACGGCTGCCCGCTCGGGAACCTCATCCCCGAGTGGAACGACCTGGCCTACCGGGACGACTTCGTCGGCGCGATCGAGCGGCTGCACGCGACCAACAACTTCCCGGAGTTCACCGGGCGGCTCTGCCCGGCTCCCTGCGAGTCCGCGTGCGTGCTGGGCATCAACCAGGACGCGGTGACCATCAAGAACGTCGAGGTCACCATCATCGACAAGGCCTGGGACCGGGGCGGCGTCACGCCGCAGATCCCCGAGCGGCTCTCCGGCAAGACGGTCGCCGTGGTGGGCTCCGGCCCGGCCGGCCTGGCCGTCGCCCAGCAGCTCACCCGGGCCGGGCACACCGTGGTGGTGTACGAGCGCGCCGACCGCGTCGGCGGCCTGCTGCGCTACGGCATCCCCGAGTTCAAGATGGAGAAGCGCCACATCAACCGCCGCATCGAGCAGATGCGGGCGGAGGGCACCCGGTTCCGCACCGGCGTCCACGTGGGCGAGGACATCACCGGCCAGCAGCTGCGCGAGCGCTTCGACGCGGTGGTCGTGGCCGCCGGTGCGACGACCGCCCGCGACCTGCCGGTGCCCGGGCGCGAGCTCAAGGGCATCCACCAGGCGATGGAGTACCTGCCGCTGGCCAACAAGGTGCAGGAGGGCGACTTCGTCGACTCGCCGATCAGCGCCAAGGGCAAGCACGTCATCGTCATCGGCGGCGGCGACACCGGCGCGGACTGCCTCGGCACCGCGCTGCGCCAGGGGGCGGCCTCGGTCACCCAGCTGGAGATCATGCCGCGCCCCAGCGACGAGCGCCCCGGCCACCAGCCCTGGCCGACCATGCCGATGACCTACAAGGTCACCTCGGCCCACGAGGAGGGCGGCGAGCGGGTCTACGCCGTCAACACCACCCACTTCACGGGCGACGAGGACGGCAACGTCCAGGAGCTGCACCTGGTCGAGGTCGAGTTCCGGGACGGCCGCTTCGAGCCGGTCCCCGGCACCGAGCGGGCGATCCCGGCCCAGCTGGTCACCCTGGCCATGGGCTTCACCGGCACGGACGTGAAGAACGGCCTGGTCGAGCAGCTTGGCGTCGACCTGGACGCTCGGGGTAATGTGGCCCGGGACGGGAAGTTCGCCACCAATGTCGATGGCGTCTACGTCTGCGGGGACGCCGGTCGTGGCCAGTCGCTGATCGTCTGGGCCATCGCGGAGGGCCGTTCGGCCGCCGCCGCGGTGGACAAGTACCTGGGCGGCAAGACCCCGCTGCCCGCCCCGATCCGCCCGACGGACCGCCCGCTGGTGGTCTGACCCCCGGCCGGACCGCCGGCGGCCACTCCCGCCGGTGGACCCGTCCACCCCCAGAGCGCCCGGCACCGCATCGCCGGGAGTACGAGCCGCTCCTCCCGCCAGTGTCGCCGGGCCAAACGCGGTCCCACGGCGCCTGCCCTCTCCCCGACCAAGTTGAGGGCAGGTGCCGCTTTCGTGCGCCCGCGGCGGTTCAGACCCGGTGCGTCGCCGGGGCGATCGTGACGGTGGGGCGGGGGAGGCCCGGATCGCCGGGCCGGGGCGGCAGCCCCCGGTCGCTCCCCCCGGCGGTGACCGTCAGGACGGCGAACACCAGGGCCGTGAGGGCCAGCACGGTGAGCAGCAGGGCGGCGGGGCTCGGGCGGCGTCGGCGCATGGCGCTTGGACGGCCCGGGGGCCGCGGCGGTTCCGGGCCCCGGCCGCGCGGCGGCGGTTCTCGGGGCTCAGCCGCGCAGCAGCAGTTCCGCGGCCTCGGTGCGCAGGTAGAGGACGGTGCGGCCGGCGCGGTGGCGGGCGGCCAGGCCCGCTCCGCGCAGGGCGGTGAGGTGGTGCGACACGTTGGCGGCCGACAGGCCGGTCCGGGCGGCGAGTTCGGTGGTCGAGGCGGGTGCGTCGAGTTCGGCGAGCAGCCGGGCCCTGGTCCGCCCGATCACCCGGGCCAGGCCGTCGGGCACGGTGGCGCCGGAGGTCTCCCAGAGCGTGGCCACCCCCCGCGGCGGGTAGACCAGGCCGGGCTGCCAGGGCGGGTTCTGCTGGGAGAAGACGCCCGGCCAGGCGAACACGGTGGGGGCCAGGACCAGGCCCCGCTCGCCGTCCAGCCGCCGCTGCACGTCCACCCGGCGGTGGTCGATCCGCAGGGTGTCGCGCTCCCAGCTCACCTGGGGGTGCAGGTCGGCGAAGAGCGCGGCCGGGCCGCCCGTCGACATCTGGCGGGCCCGCCGCAGGATCTCGCCCTCGGTGAGGCGCTGGATGCGCGGCCAGTGGGGGGCGATCGCCGCCGTCCAGTAGGCCTGCACCTCGGCGGCCAGCCGGGCCGTGCCCGCCTCCGGATCGGCCCGCAGTCCGGCGACCAGTGGCGGGAGTTCCCCGCCGAGCCGGTCGAGGTCCCGGCGGACGACGGCCGGGTCGGTGGCGGCCAGCGCGGCCACCGACTGCTCGATGGTGGGCGAGGAGTGGGTCGGCACCGGGGTCAGGAAGTCCGGTACGTACACCGTGGGCAGCCGGATCAGCTCGGACAGCAGCTCCCAGCCGACGCCCTCCAGCCGCCGCCGGGCCTGCCGCACCCAGGGCAGGTGGACGGCGTGCCGGCCCGGCTCCTTCAGCACCTCGACGCTGGTGGCGACCTCGGACAGCGGGGAGCAGGCGAAGCGCGTCCGGGCGAGGTCCTGGGCCGAGAACTCCCAGACGAGCATGGCGGCCTCCGGCGAGGATTCGAGCAGGATGGAATCTCTGGGCAGGGATGATCATGCCCGAGAACCTGGGGCCATGACCACCGCGACCGCCACACCCGCCCCGCTGCGCGACCGACTGGGCCTGCCGGACACCTCCGGCCGGACCGGGCTGGTCGGCGCCCACCTGATCGACAGCCTCGGCACCGGGCTGATCCTCGCCTTCACCCTCGTCTACTTCGCCCGCACCACCGGCCTGGCCGTCGCCGCCGTCGGCGCCGCGATCACCGCCGCCCGGCTGCTCGCCCTGCCCACCGCGATCGGCGTCGGCCCGCTGATCGACCGCTACGGGGCCCGGGTGGTGGCGGCCGGCGGCAACGCGCTCTCCGCGCTCGCCTTCGGCGGCTACCTGCTCGCCCAGCAGCTCTGGCAGATCGTGCTGGTCTGCCTGCTCGCCCAGATCGGCCACGTCGCCTACTGGACCTCCAGCACCGGCCTGGTGGTGCTGGCCGCCGCCGAGGGGGAGCGGACCCGTTGGTTCGCGCTGGTGCAGACGCTGCGCAACGCCGGGCTCGGCCTCGGCGGGGCGCTGGGCGCCCTCCTGGTGGCCGGCGGCGGCACCGGGAGCCTGCGGCTGCTGGTGGCGCTCAACGGCGTCAGCTACGTCGTCGCGACCGTCCTGCTGGCCACCTGGCGGCCGGCCCAGGCGGCCGCGCCGGCGGAGGAGGCGGCCCCGGCCGAGGAGGCGGGCGGCTACCGCGCGGTGCTGCGCGACCGCCGGTACCTGCTGCTGGTCGCCGTCAACCTCACCTTCGTCTTCGGCTCGATGATCCTGAGCATGCTGCTCGCCGTCTACCTCACCGAGGGCCTGCACCGCGAGCCCTGGGTGGCCGGTTCGCTGCTGGTGCTCAACGGCCTCCAGGTCGTCCTCACCGGCAACCTGGTGGCCGGGCGGCTGGAGCGGTTCCGGCCGACCAGGGTGCTCGCCGCCGCCTCGCTCCTCAACGCCCTCGCCTTCGGCGCCTTCGCCCTGGTGGCCGCCGCCCCCGGCTGGGCCGTCCTCGCCGCGCTCTACGCCGCGATGTTCCTCTACAACCTCGCCGAGACCATGGCCACCCCCTTCCGGGAGGAGCTCAGCGTCTCGCTCGCCGACCCCGGGCTGCGCGGCCGCTACCTGGCGGTCTACCAACTGTCCTGGAACATCGGCCAGGCCGTCGCTCCCGCCCTGCTCACCCTGCTGCTGGGGCGCGGCGCCGCCTGGCCGTGGCTGTTCCTGCTGGTCCTGAGCCTGGCCGCGGTGCCCGGGCTGCTACGCCTGGAACGCGATCGCTGACGGACTGTTGTTTGTCCGTGTCAGATGGCAGACTGCGGCCGACGGCCGGGGGGCTGCGCGACGTGCGGAGGGTGACGCGATGAGCATGACTCAGGCAGGCGGAGGTGCCACGGTCCGGCGCCTGCTACTGGGCTCCCAACTGCGAAGGCTGCGGGAGGCCAGAGGCGTCAGCCGGGAGGAGGCCGGGTACTCGATCCGCGCCTCCGAGTCGAAGATCAGCCGGATGGAACTCGGCCGGGTCGGCTTCAAGGAGCGCGACGTCGCCGACCTGCTCACGCTGTACGGGGTCGAGGCCGAGCAGGAGCGGGCCTCGGTGCTCGGGCTGGTCCGCGACGCCAACGCGACGTCCTGGTGGCACGGTTACGGCGACGTGCTGCCGGGCTGGTTCCAGACCTACCTCGGCCTGGAGGAGGCCGCCACCGAGATCCGCAGCTACGAGGTGCAGTTCGTCCACGGGCTGCTGCAGACCGCCGACTACGCGCGGGCGGTGATCACCCACGGCGGCCACGTCACCGAGGCCGACGAGGTCGAGCGGCGGGTCGAGGTCCGGCTGAAACGCCAGCGGGTGCTCACCGCCGACCGGGCGCCGCGACTGCTCGCCGTCCTGGACGAGGCCGCACTGCGCCGCCCCTGGGGCGGGCCCGAGCTGATGCGGGCGCAGATCGACCGGCTGCTGGAGCTGACCGAACTGCCCAACGTCGTGCTCCAGGTGATGCCGCTGCGCTTCGGCGGGCTGCGCGCCGAGGGCGGCGCCTTCTCGGTACTGAGCTTCGCCGAACCGGAGCTCGCGGACGTCGTCTACCTGGAGCAGTTCACCACCGCGCTCTACCTGGACAAGCCCGCCGAGGTGGCCGAGTACTCCGGCGCGGCGGACCGCCTGGTGGCCGACAGTCTCACCCCCGAGCTGACCCGGGAACTTCTTCGCTCCGTACGCCAAGAACTGTGAGGCGTCAGTACGATGAGCCCTGATCAGATCTGATCGAGGAGAGCCTGCGGGCTTTCCCGCAGCTTTCCCGAATCAGCACGAGAGGGATCAGATGTCGTACCTTTCCGAGTTGGCGCTGCAGTACATCGACGGCGAGTGGCGGACCGGCAGCGGCTCCTGGGACATCGTCGACGTCGACCCCTACACCGGCGACAAGCTCGCCACCATCACCGTCGCCACCGTCGAGGAGGTCGACCGGGCGTACCGCGCGGCCGAGCGGGCGCAGAAGGAGTGGGCCGCCACCAACCCCTACGCGCGCCGGCTGGTCTTCGAGCGCGCGCTGCGCATCGTCGAGGAGCGCGAGGCGGAGATCACCGAGGCGATCATGGCCGAGCTGGGCGGCACCGCCCTCAAGGCCGGGTTCGAACTCTCCCTCACCAAGGACATGCTGCGCGAGTCGATGCAGCTGTCGCTGCGCGCCGAGGGCCGGCTGCTGCCCTCGCCCGTGGAGGGCAAGGAGAACCGCCTGTACCGCCTCCCGGTCGGCGTGGTCGGTGTGATCAGTCCGTTCAACTTCCCGCTGTTCCTGTCGCTGAAGGCGGTCGCGCCGGCCCTCGCGCTCGGCAACGGCGTGGTGCTCAAGCCGCACCAGGAGACCCCGGTGGTGGGCGGCACGCTGATCGCCAGGATCTTCGAGGAGGCGGGCCTGCCGGCCGGTCTGCTGAACGTCGTCATCACCGACATCGCCGAGATCGGGGACGCGTTCATCGAGCACCCCGTCCCCAAGGTGATCTCCTTCACCGGCTCGGACAAGGTCGGCCGGCACGTCGCCACCGTCGCCGCCTCGCACTTCAAGCGCACGGTGCTGGAGCTCGGCGGCAACAGCGCGCTGATCGTGCTCGACGACGCCGACCTGGACTACGCGGTCGACGCCGCGGTGTTCAGCCGCTTCGCCCACCAGGGCCAGGTCTGCATGGCGGCCAACCGGGTGCTGGTCGACCGCAGCGTCGAGGCGGAGTTCACCGAGCGGTTCGTCCGCAAGGTCGCCACGCTGCGGGTCGGGGACCCGAAGGACCCGGCCACCCAGATCGGCCCGCTGATCAACCCGGTGCAGGCCGACGCCATCACCGCCCAGGTCGACCAGGCGATCGCCGGCGGGGCCACCGCCCTGCTGCGCGGCGAGACCAACGGCAGCCTGATGGACCCGGTCGTGCTCGGCGGCCTGCCGGCCGGCGCGCCGATCCTGCAGCGCGAACTCTTCGGCCCGGTCGTCCTGGTGGTGCCGTTCGACGGTGAGGACGAGGCGGTCCGGATCGCCAACGACACCCCCTTCGGGCTCAGCGGCGCCGTGCACACGGCGGACGTGGAGCGCGGTGTGCGGGTGGCGCAGCGGATCGAGACCGGCATGATCCACGTCAACGACGGGACCATCGCCGACGAGGCGGTGGTGCCGTTCGGCGGCGAGAAGAACTCCGGGGTGGGCCGCCTCAACGGCGAGTCCACGGTGGACGCCTTCACCACGGTGAAGTGGATCTCCATCCAGCACGGGCGCAGCCGCTTCCCGTTCTGACCCCTCGGGCCCGCCCGGCCGGACGCGGGCGCCCCGCCACCGGGGAAGGGGTGGCGGGGCGGTCGCGGCGGTCGTGGGGCGGGCGGGGTCAGAACACCGGGCGGCCGGCCCGGACCAGGCGCCAGGACTCGGCGGCGAAGTCGGCCGGGTCGATGACGCCCCGGGCCTTCACCCAGGCGATCATCGCGTTGCGGATCTCGTCCGAGTTGGCCCACACCTTCGGGGCGGCCGCGACGTGCGGGAAGTTGCCGCCGCCGTTGGCACGGTAGTTGTTCACCGCGAGGACGAACTGGGCGGCGGGGTCGACCGGCTTGCCCTCGAAGGTGAGGTTGACGATCCGCGAGCCGGCCGGCTGGGCGATGTCGATGTCGTAGCCCAGGCCGTACACCGAGTCGTAGTTGTAGTCCGGGGTGTTCTGCGCGTTGGTCAGGGCGGCCTTGTCGACCGGCGCGTCCGGGGCGAGCTGGTTGTAGTACCGGGCCGAGAACTCCAGGTAGTCCTTCAGCTGGGCGCCCGTCAGGATGCGTGCCTCCAGGGTGTTCTCGTAGATGTACAGGCCTGCCGCGTCGCGCAGCTTGACCTGGCCGGACGGGATCACCGCGGTGCGGTTGAAGGGCGCGGCCTGCGCGAGCACCGGCAGCTTGGCGTACTGGCCGCCGGCCAGCGCCTCCTTGACCACGTCGGCCTGGACGCGGCCGATCAGGTCGATGATCGGGACGTCCCGGAACGGCGCCTCGGCGATCGACAGCTCGATCTTCGCGGTGCCGATGACCTGGTTGACGTACTCGACCACCTTCTTGTGCTGGTCGGTCATCAGGCCGACGATCTCCGGGTCCTCCGGGACGGTGTTGGAGTTCAGCACCCGGGAGGAGAGCGAGACCACCTTCCAGGCGCCGTTGTCCAGCTCCACCTCGAAGTCGAAGCAGGTCAGCCGCTGGCCCCAGCAGAGCGGCTCGGAGAGCACGACCGTCCGGCCGGTCTCCTTGTTGACGACCAGCCGCTGCGGGATCTCCTTGTGCGCGTGGCCCACCAGGACGGCGTCGATGCCCGCGACCTGCTCGGCCAGCGCGACCGAGGCGTTCTCCGCCCACGGCAGCTGGTCGCCGTAGGAGGTGGCCTCGTCCATGCCGGAGTGGCAGGCCACCACGACGACGTCCGCGCCGGCCGCGCGGACCTTGGGCACCCAGACCTTCGCGGTCTCCACGATGCCGGGGAAGGTCATCTTGCCGGCGACGTTCGCCTTGTCCCAGATCGCGATGCCCGGGTTGGTCAGGCCCAGGATGCCGACCTTGAGGGCCGGGCCGTTGCCCAGCCGCAGCTTGCGGATCACGTACGGCGGGAAGGCCGGCTTGTCGGTGCGGGCGTTCAGCGCGTTGGCGCCCAGCAGCGGGAAGTCCAGCTGCTCCTCGTAGGCGCGCAGGGTGTCGATGCCGTAGTTGAACTCGTGGTTGCCGAGCGCCGCGGCCGTGTACTCCATGGTGTTCATGGCGAGCGCCATCGGGTGCTCGGGCGCGGTGTCGGCCTCGGTGGCGATCGGGTCGACCCGGGCGTAGTAATAGGTCAGCTGGGTGCCCTGGATGGTGTCGCCGGCGTCGATCAGCAGGGTGCGGTCCCAGCCCTTCTCCTCGCGGACCTGCTTGGCCAGCGTGGAGATCTTGGCGAGGCCGACCTCGTTGTGCGCCTTGTCGGCGTAGACCGCGTCGGTGAAGTAGTCCCAGTTGAGCACCCGGCCGTGCAGGTCGGTGGTGCCCATGACGGTGAAGGCCTGCTTCTTGGCCCGCCCCTTGGCGCGGGTCTCGTCCGGGCCCGCCGCCGCGGCGGGCGTGGCGGCGACGAGGCCGGCGCCGCCGGCCAGGGCGGCGCCGGCGGCGGTGGCGGCGGACCGGGCGACGAAGTCACGACGGTTCAGAGGCATGGACGGCTCTCCCGGGTGGGGACGGCGAATGGGTCGTCAGGTGTGGTGACGCGCGTAGAGGTACGCGCGTAGAAGTGTGCCGCGCGACCCGGCCGATGGGTAGCCCCGAAACGTTTCCAGCAGGTGAGATCTTGGCGACTCGTTCGTGACACCGCCGCACCGGCATGGCGCACCGCACCCGCCGCGGCCGCAGAACAGGTCACCCGCCGCGGCCGGAAAACGGCCCACCCGCCGCGCCGGCGGACGAGACGCGGCGGGCGGGTGGCCGAAGGACGGGCGCGGGGCCTAGATGTACCCCTCGCGGACCGCGTGGGCGACCGCGTGGGCCCGATTGCGCAACTGCAGCCGGGTCGTCAACCCGTGCAGGACGTTCTTGACCGTGCGCTCGGAGTACGACAACCGGGCCGCGATCTCACCCGTGTCCCAGCCCTCGGCGACCAGCCGCAGCACGTCCGACTCCCGCTCGGACAGCCCCGACGGCGCATGGCCCGGCATCCCCTGGACGCTCCGCTGCAACCGGCCCACCTGGCTGATCAGCCGCCCCAGCAGGTCCGCCGGCAGGTCACCGTCACCCCGGGCCGCCGCCAGCACCGCCCGGCCCAGCCGCTCGGCGGTGGCCTCCCGGCGCCAGATGATCGCGGCCACGCCGCACTCCACCGCCTCCAGCAGCTCGGCCTCGCGCATCCGCTCGACGACCAGCACCACCCGCTGCTCGGCGCCGCGCACCAGCCGCCGCAGGTTCGCCATCACGGCGGCGTCCGCCGACTCGGCCAGCAGCACGGTGACCGCCCCCGGTGTGGTCGGCGCACCCGGCGCCGGATCCAACAGCTCCAGCCCCGGGTGGCGGCGCAGCTGCGCCTCCGCCCCGGCCCGCGAGATCGGGTCCGCGGCCTGGACGACGACGCTGGTCCGGCCACCGCTGGACGGGGGAGCGGCGGACGGGGCGACGTGCCGGGCGGACATCGGACGCTGCGGCGGCACCATCCGCTGGCCCGCCGACGCGGGAGCGTGCCTGGGCACGGCCCGGCGTTCGTGGTCGGTGTGCAGGACAGTCAAGCTGGCCCCCTCCTGGAAAATCCCCGGCTCGCGGCCGGACGGCGGTGCGCCGCGCCCAGGCCCTTACAGGGCCCGGCGGGCACAGGCGTGCGGCGTGCGATGCGGGAACGACGACGGCCCCCCGGTAGGCTCCATGGTCCCCGCCACGGGCGGCCACGGCCATCGTGGTCCACCACGAGATCGGCCACCCGACGGCAACGGAGCAGCGCAGCGCCGCGCGGACACGCGGACGACGGGCGTGGCCCCGGCCCGGGCGGGGGCGGTGCGGGGCGCGGAGGGCAGCCGGACGGATCGGGCGGGGGTGGGGTGCGGAGCGGCTCCGAAAGGGGTGCGACGAGAATCACAGCTCTAACCGAGCCGCTGACACGGCGTCAAGCCGTTTCCCTGCACAACGGGGAAAAGTGCCCGTCCGGTCATCGGCGGGCGTCGCGGGAGGGAAGCAGATGAGTACCGTCAGGACGCGCCGACACCAGCAGGACCGGACCGTCGCCGCACCACCGCACCTCGCGGCCCGTGACCCCCAGCTGCGCCGGATCGCCGCACTCGCCACCCGCGCCCGGACCGGCACCGGCGGCGTCCTGCTGGTCACCGGCGCCGCCGGCACCGGCCGCAGCGCCCTGCTCGCCGAAGCCGCCCGCCGCGAGGCCGCCCACGGCACCACCGTGCTGTGGGCCCGCTGCTCCGTCGACGAGGCCACCACCCCCTACGCCGCCGCCCGCCAGCTGTTCGAGGCCGCCCCCGGCCAGGGCACACCGCCCACCGGGACCGGCCGCACCGCCCCCGACACCGACACCGACCTCTGGGCCCTGCTGCGCCTGCACGCCGCCCACAGCCCCGTCCTGCTCGCCGTCGACGACATCCACCTCGCCGACCGGGCCTCCCGGGACTGGCTGCTCCAGCTCGCCCGCCGGATCGACCGGCTGCCCGTCCTCCTGCTGGCCACCGAACGCCGCCAGAGCGCCCTCGGCAGCCCGCCCGCCCGCTTCGGCCGCGGCCTGCCCCCCGGACTGGCCGACACCACCCGGCTCGACCCCCTCGACACCACCGCCGCCACCCGGCTCGCCGAACTCCACCTCGGCCTCGGCGCCCCGCCCGCCCTCGCCGACGACTGCGTCCGTGCCACCGGCGGCAACCCGCTGCTGCTCACCGCACTCCTCGCCGACCTGCGCGACCACCCCGACGAGTGCTGCCCCGCCGCCTTCACCGCCCTGCCCGCCCCGCCCGCCCTCGTCGCCCTCCCGGCCCTGCCCGCGCCCCGCGCCCTCACCACCCGGCGCGCCCTGCCCGACAGCTGCGCCCGGATGCCCGGCGGCGCCTTCCCCGAAGCCGTCGAACAGTGGCTGCGCGGCGGCGGCGACCGCGCCCTCACCGCCGCCCGCGTCCTCGCCCGGATGCAGGAACACCCCGCCGCCCGCACCGCCCCCCTGCCCGGCGCCGGGGACTTCGACCCGGTACCGATGCTCGCCGAACTCGCCGGCGCCGACCCCGACCAGCTCACCGGCTGGCTCGCCGAGCTCACCGCCCAGAAGCTGCTCGACGACCCCGGCCCCGGCCGCTGGCCCCGCTTCACCCACCCGCTGCTCACCGACGCCGTCCTGGCCGGCCACGAACCCGGCCACCGCGCCCGCGTCCACCGCGCCGCCGCCGAGTTCCTGCACCGCACCGGAGCACCCGACGAACGCGTCGCCGGGCACCTCCTGCTCACCCCCGCCCCCGCCCCGCGCTGGGCCGCGGAAGCCCTGCGCCGCGCCGCCCGCAAGGCCGCCGGGGCCGACCGCCCCGAGGACGCCGTCACCCTGCTGCGCCGGGTCCTCACCGAGCCGCTCAACGACCGCCGGCGCGGCCTGCTGCTCACCGAGCTCGGCGGCCTGGAGGTCACCCTCGGCCCGGCCGAGCGCACCGCGGGCGTCCGCCACCTCGCCGAGGCCGTCCACCTCCAGCAGTCCGACGAAGGCGTCTTCCAGACCGCCAACACGCTCGGCGCCGTACTGGCCGCCCGCGGCGACGCCCCCGCGGCGCTGGAACTGATGGAGGAACTGGCCGAACGCTTCGCCGACCGCGACGACCTCGTCCACGCCGTCCAGGCCGCCGCCGCACTGATCGCCGCGCACGACGGCCACAGCTGGCTCCAGGTGGTCGAGGGCGTCCAGCGGTTCGCCGCCCGCACCCAGCACCGGCTCGCACCGCCCGCGTACGCGCTGCTCACCGAGTTCGACTCGACCAGCGGGGTGCTCTCCGCGGCCGAGGTCGCCACCCGGGTCAAGGACCTGCTCGACGCCCCGGTCGACCCGCTCTGCCGCTCCTACGTCCTGGTCTCCGCCGCCACCCTGGCCCAGTGGGCGGACCTGCTGCCCGAGGCGGACCGGCTGGTGGCGCGCGGCCTGGCCGCGTACCGGGGACCCTCGCTGGACCCCGGCTACCAGTGCCTGCTGAGCGTGCGCGCCGAGAGCCGGGTGATGCGCGGCGAGTACCAGGCGCTGCTCGACGACCTCGCGCTGACCGGATCGTCCGCCGCGTCGGCCGCCGCCGCGTCCGCGCCCGCCGCCTGCGCGGGGCCCGCCGCGCTCCCGGGACCGGCGCCCGCCCCCGCCCAGGCCGTCCGCCAGGGGCTGCGGACCGGCGCCCGCGGCCGGTCCGCTGGCGAGACCGCCGACCGGCCCGAACGCCACGAGCGCTCCGTCTGGTCCTGGTGGTGCGGGACACCGGCGGACACCGGCCCGGACGCCACCGGCCCGGGCCACCCGGGCGCCTGCGCCCCGGGCACCGCGGACCCGCACCCCGCGGACCGCGACGTCACCACCCCGGGCGCCGCGACCGCGCCCGGTGAACCGGCCGAAGCCGACGCACAGGCCCCCGCCACCTACGCCGGCCTGCTCGGCCAGCAGAACGCCCACCTCGTCGCCCAGGCCGTCATCGCCCTCACCGAGACCGGCCGCTACTGGCAGGCCCACGGCCTCGCCCGCGCCGTCGCCGCCGACCGCGCCCAGGGCTCCTGGGAGTGGAACGAGTACCTGTACGCCCGCGGCCTGCTCCGACTCGCCACCGGCGAACCGGCCGAAGCCCTCGTCGACCTGATGGAATGCGGCCGCCGCCAGGGCGAACGGCACGTCCTCAGCCCCATCGTCACCCCCTGGCGCTCCGCCGCCGCCGACTGCCACACCGCCCTCGGCGAACCCGGCCCCGCCGTCGCCCTCGCCGAGGAGGAACTGCGGCTCGCCCGGATCTGGGGCACCCCGCGCACCGTCGGCCGCGCCCTGCGCGCCCTCGGCGCCGCCACCGGCGGCCGCCACGGACTCGACCTCGCCGCCGAGGCCGTCGAACTCCTGCGCACCGCCGAGATCGAGACCGAACTCATCCCCGCACTGATCACCCACGGCCGCCTGCTCGCCGACGGCGGCCGGCGCGGCGCCGCCCGCCGCGCCCTGCGCGAGGCCGCCGGCCGCGCCGAACGGCTCGGCGCGATACGACTGCGGGCCGTCGCCGTCGAGGCGCTCCGCGCCAGCGGCGCCCGGCGCGGCCGCGGCGAGCACGCCGGCGCCGAGGCCCTCACCGACAGCGAACTGCGGATCTGCCGCCTGGCCACGGCCGGACACTCCAACGCCGAGATCGCCGCCATGCTGCACCTGGCCGTCCGGACCGTGGAGACCCACCTGACCAACAGCTTCCGCAAACTCGGCGTACGCCGCCGGGCGGAACTCGCCGGCGCCCTGGAGACGTGACCGGCCCGCGCCGACACCCGGCGCGGGCCCGCCCCCCCGGCTCAACCCGCCAGCACCGCCGCCATCCGCTCCACCTCCCGGGCGAGCGCCACCCCCGGATCCTCCCCGTCCGGCGTCCAGCGCTCCCAGGTCCGCGCCCGCAGATAGCCGTCCACCGCCACCGGCAGCCGCCGCAGCACGATCCGCTCCGCCACCGGCCCCGGACCGACCACCCGCAACCGCTCCACCAGGTCGTCCAGCTTCACCGACGACGGCAGGGCCACCGTCCCCAGATAACCCGCCAGCGCGTCCAGCTCCACCCAGCGCACCGGCGGCGCGGGCACCGGCACGTCCGGCAGCGGCACGTTCGGCACCCGCACGTCCGGCACCCGTCCCCGCCCCGGGGCCACCGGGCGCGGCCCCGGCGCCAGCAGCACACCCACGACGTACAACGCCGCCACGATCCCCGGCCACCACGCACCGCCGAGCCCCGCGAAATGCAGCCCCAGCCCGACCGCCCCGCCCCCGCAGCCGACCAGATTGCGGGTGGACTCCAGATACCCCACCACCCGCCGCCCGCCCGGACCCCCGCGGCTACTGGTACCCACGGATCTCCTCGAACGCCCCGTCCAGCGACGCCGTCCCGTCGAACAGCTTGCCCCCGGTCAGCTCCGCGATCCCCTGCAACTGGTTCTTCGCCGCGTCCCCGAACAGGATCGGGAACACCGGCACCGCCTTCTGCGCCGCCGACAACCCGTTGTAGAAGCTCCGGAAGTCCTTGTCCGACGCGCCCTCGTTGCTCTCACCGTCCGTCATCACCACGATCGACGTGAACCGGTCGTCCTGCGCCGCTGCCTGCTGCCGGTCCAGGAACCGGTACGCCTCCTGCAGCGAGCTGTACACCGCCGTCCCGCCGTCCGCCGACAGCGCCTGCACATCCGCGTTGATCGACGCCAACTCCTGCTGCGCACCGGCCGCCGGCACCGTGTGCGTCTTCGTCGACTTCACCTTGGACGCGAACGACAGCAGTGTCACCTCCTCGCGGTTGCGGAACCGCCGCACCCCCCGGGTGTCCTCCGCCCCGGTCAGCCGCCCCAGCGCCGACTTCAGCGCCGCCAGCCGCGCCCCCGCCATCGACCCCGAGGTGTCCAGCACGTACACCGTCCGCGACGGCCGGCGCAGCTCGTCCTGGTACGAGGCCAACAGGCCGTCCGCGACCGCCTTGCTGCCCGGGAACGGCAACTCGTGCCGCCGGTCGGCCGGCAGCGAAGGCGCCGCCGCCACCCCCGCCGACACCGGGTGACGCAGCGTCAGCTCCGAGACGCGCTTCTGCACCTCGTCCTTCAGCAGGTAGTCGGTCAGCCGCCGGAACGAGTCCCGCTCCCGCTCGGCCGACGAACTGAGCAGCGTCAGCGGATAGTTCGCCGACACCACGCCGTCGGTCGGCCGGATCACCGTCAACTGCTGGTCCGCCGCCAGCGTCTTGTTCATCGACAGCAGGACCGACTCGTAGTTGACCAGCGCCCCGACCCGGCCCTGCTCCGCCCGCGCGTACGCCTGCGCCAGCCAGCCGGACGAACCCGACGTCAGCTTCTGCCCCGTGAAGAACTGCTTCAACGACGGCGTCGCCTTCCGCACGTCCGCCTCGGTGAGCGCCGAATCCGCCCCCGAGAACGCCGCCGCCACCGCCACCAGCGCCGAGAAGCCCGAGTTGGACCGCGACGGGTCGGCCATCCCGTACGCCAGCCTGCCGGTCGACGCCGCGTCCGCCAGCTGCCCCCAGCTCACCTTGGAACCGTCGCCCCAGCCAAGCTCGTTGAGCGCGGACGACCGCACACCCACCGCCACCGGCGACACCATCACCGGCGTCTCCGACAGCAGCTTCGACTTCCCCGCGTCGTCCAGCCGCAGATAGTGGTTCGAGGGGAACCAGACCGCGTCGTACTTGCCGTCCGCCCGGCCCGAGGCCACGGCGTCCGCACCGTCCAGCGACCCGGTCCAGGCGAACTGGACGGTCACCCCGGTCGCCTTCTGCGCCTCCTCCAGCACCGGCGCCATGTCCTGCAGTTCGCTGCCGGCCAGCACCCGCAGCACCCCCGCGCGCGCGGTCGGCGCCGGCGCGTCGCTCTGCTGCGGAGCCGGCGCCGGCGAGGACGTGCACGCCGTCGCCGCCACCAGCAGGGCGAGCCCCGCCACCAGCACCCGCCCGCCGCGCCCCGCCGCGGCGCCCACCCTGGTCGTCCTCATCGTCGCCCCGTCCGTCGTGCCGTCGTGTACCGCTTCGGGCGGTCCCGTTCGCCCCGCCACCGTCCCGCCCGCCATCGGCCGGTCACTTCCCCTTCGCCGCGTCGACCAGTTTGGCCAGCGCCTCCGAGGACGGCACCGGCGCCTGCTTCACCCGCGCCGCCGTCAGGTCCGCCGCGAAGGCCGGGTTCTCCCGCCCGGCGGTCCGCAGACCGAAGGCGGCCGGATCCGACTGCGGCCGGAACCCGTACCTGGCCTCCAGCGTGCGGAGCTTCTGGTCGTCGTTCAGCAGCGCGGCCAGCTTCTGCCCGGCCGCCGTGCGCCCGACGATGGTGTGGTCGGAGGAGATGGTGGTGTCCGGGTACAGCACCACCATGTCGCCGGTGCCCTTGCCCTCCACCGCCAGCTGCGCCGCCTGCGACTCGTAGGCGAGCACCAGCGGATTGCCCACGTTCGAGAGGAAGTCCCGGAACGGCTCGTCGCTGCTGCTCTTCTGGATGCCCTGCTTGCTGGTCAGCGCGGACAGCACGGCCTTCACCTGCTGCACCTCGGCGTCGCTCGACACCACCTGGTGGTTGTTGAGCAGGTAGGAGACGAGTGCGAGGTACAGCGCCCCGGAGGAGGACTCGGCGGGGTCCGTGGTGGTCATGAAGACCGCACCGCTGAGGTCCGCCTGGTCCTTCGCCCCGGTGAGCTCCTCCCACCGGCGGCCGGCCTTCACCACGTTGACGTACTCGTCCATCCTGAACGTCCACACCCGGGAGTTCTGGTCCTGGGAGGCCAGCCCGTTCTGCGCCAGCACCTTGGCCGTGGACTGGTGGGCCAGCACCACCAGGGGCGAGTAGAACGGGCGGACCGGCCCGTCCTTGAGCTGCAGCTGCCGGCGGATCGCCTCGGCCGGCGACAGGCTGGCCGGGAAGGCGAAGTCGAGCCGGCCGAGGTCGCTCTCGCTCATCAGCCACGAACCGGTGGTCTGCACATCGACCTTGAGGCCCTGCTCCGCCAGCGCGGCCACGACGTCCGGATCCTTGAAGAAGTCCCGCTTCTCGGAGCCGATCACGCCGGTCACCGTGACGACCTTCGAGCCCGGATCGTCCTTGCCGGTGGGTTTGAGCAGCGCGAACGCCACCCCGCCGAGCAGCACCAGTGCCGCGATCACCCCGAACGCACGTTTCATACCGGGCGATTCCCCCTCGTCGGACCCGTGTCCGGGCTCCCACCCGGGTGACGAGCGTCCCGCCGGGCCGCGAGCGGCGGCCGAAGGCGTGGTGAACCGGGGGTGAACACCCCTTCACGGAATCGCATCGGCGGACGCCCGCGGGGTGCCGCGCGCACACCAGTCCGAGCGGGTGTCAGATTGTTCAACTCGCCTTCCTGCAAAGGTCATCCCGCCGGTCGGACGGGCGTCGATGTTACGCGCCGGTAATGCCTACGCTCAGGGGTATGCGCCGAGCAAAAATCGTCTGTACTCTCGGGCCAGCCACCGACTCGTACGACCAGATCAAGACGCTGGTCGACGCCGGGATGGACATCGCCCGCTTCAACCTGAGCCACGGCTCGCACGCCGAGCACGAGGAGCGCTACCGCCGGGTCCGCAAGGCCGCCGACGAGACCGGCCGCAGCGTCGGCGTGCTCGCCGACCTTCAAGGCCCGAAGATCCGACTGGAGACCTTCGCCGAAGGTCCGGTACTTCTCGAACGCGGCGACGAGTTCACGATCTCCACCGACAAGGGCGTCGTCGGAGACCAGAACATCTGCGGCACCACCTACCCGGGCCTCGCCGCCGACGTCACCAGCGGCGAGCGGATCCTCGTCGACGACGGCCGGGTCACCCTGGAGGTCGTCGAGGTGGCCGGCCCGCTGGTCCGCTGCACCGTCGTCGAGGGCGGCCTGGTCTCCGACCACAAGGGCCTCAACCTCCCCGGCGTCGCCGTCTCCGTACCCGCGCTGAGCGAGAAGGACATCGCCGACCTGCGCTGGGCCCTGCGGACCGGCGCCGACCTGATCGCGCTCTCCTTCGTCCGCAGCGGCCGCGACATCGAGGACGTCCACCGCGTGATGGCGGAGGAGGGGCGCTTCGTCCCGGTCATCGCCAAGATCGAGAAGCCGCAGGCGGTCGAGAACCTGGAATCCATCGTGGACGCCTTCGACGGCATCATGGTGGCCCGCGGCGACCTGGGCGTGGAGATGCCCCTCGAACAGGTCCCGATGGTCCAGAAGCGCGCCGTCAAGCTGGCCAAGCGCAACGCCAAGCCGGTCATCGTCGCCACCCAGATGCTGGACTCGATGATCAACGCCTCCCGCCCCACCCGGGCCGAGGCCTCCGACGTCGCCAACGCCGTCCTCGACGGCAGCGACGCGGTGATGCTCTCCGGCGAGACCTCCGTCGGCAAGTACCCCGTCGAGACGGTCCGGACCATGGGCCGCATCATCGAGGCCGCCGAACAGGACGTCCTCGCCGACGGCCTCCCGCCGCTCACCGCCGGCACCAAGCCGCGCACCCAGGGCGGCGCCGTCGCCCGCGCGGCCACCGAGATCGGCGACTTCCTGGGCGCCAAGTACCTGATCGCCTTCACCCAGTCCGGCGACACCGCCCGCCGGCTCTCCCGCTCCCGCTCGCCGATCCCGGTGCTCGCCTTCACCTACGAACCGGCCGTCCGCAGCCAACTCGCCCTCACCTGGGGCGTGGAGACCTTCCTCGGCCCCTTCGCCGCCACCACGGACGAGATGGTCGAACAGGTCGACGCCGCGCTGCTCTCCCTCGGCCGCTGCCGCAAGGGCGACATCGTCGTCATCACCGCCGGCTCCCCACCCGGCCTCGCCGGCTCCACCAACCTCGTCCGCGTCCACCACGTGGGAACACTGGACAGCTGACCGGGCTTCGCTGATGGCGGGGGGGGGGCGGGGGGGGGGGCCCCCCGCCCGACG
>NZ_JBHWUI010000115.1:0-27187 GCF_042737525.1 Kitasatospora sp. NPDC059973
CCCCGGGGGCCCCCCCCCCCGCCCGCCCCGCATCCTCCCCCCCCGCCCGCCCCCCCGCCTGCTCATCCGCTCCCGGCGGCCCCCCCCCCCGCCCGCGGCGCCCCCCCCCCCCGCGGCGTCTCCGGTCCGGCCTCAGGAGGACAGGTGAGCCCTGCGGAGGACTGCCCGTAGGCCGGCCCGGCAGCAAGCGGGCACAACGGAGGCAGCGCCGCGGACTGATCGGATGGCGTGGGGGTCCTATAACGTGACCCGCTCTCTGGGAGGGCGTAAGTGAACGACAAGACGCGCAATCTCATCCCGTGGGTAGTGCTCGTGGCCGCAGTCGGCGGCCTGGTCACCCGTCTGATCGAGGCGCACGTGCGCTGACGGCCGTACAGGCCGAGCGCCGGGCGCGCCTCGCCGCGCTGCCGGACTTCACGGTGATCTGGAGGTGGCGCTGGAGGGGCTCGCCGAGGTGGCTTTGTCGGTGAGTAGGGAGAGCACCTGTCGCTCAGCGACGAGAGCACCTCGTCGACGGGCATGCCGGCTGCTGCGGCTGCCGGCCGTCCGCGCGCAGTTCCCCGAGCTCGCCGAGGCGGCCTCGCGCGAGCAGATGTGTCCTACCTCGGCTTCCTGGCAGAGCTGCTGAGGTCTGCGTGCGAGGACCGGGCCCGACGCCGCTCCGAGCGCCGCACCAAGGCCGCCGGCGTGCCCCCGCGACAAGTCGTTGCGCAAGTTCGACTCCGACGCGAACCCCAACATCGACCCGGCCGTGAGCCGGCGCGGGCTGCTCACCGTCGCCCTGAGGGACACCCCCGAGGCACATGTGCGGGTTTTCGCCGTCCAGGTCCACAACGCCGTCGCCGATACCGGACCCGTCCTCCAACAGCTCCGGGCCCGGTCTACTCAGTCCTCCGCATCCTGACTAATCTTCAACGAAGTTTCACGATATGTCGATTACATAACATCCAGAAAGGGACATGGTGGGCAAACTAACTGCGCGGGTCCTCATACCTTCGCTGCTCGGCGTCCTGTTGGTTCCCCTGTCACCAGGGTCGTCATCTGCGGCCACGGCACCGTCCGTGTGGGTGGAGAGCGGCTACGACCACGTCTTCTCGTCCTCGGCCGCCCCCGGCCGCGCCACCCCGCGGGTCGACCTGTTCGCCGCCCGCAACGAGACCCAGGCCGCCCAGATCGCGGTACGCGCCGACGCCCAGCTGACCGGCCTCCACCTGGTCCCCGGCGACCTGGCCGGTCCGGGCGGGGCCACCATCCCGGCCTCGCGGATCACCGTGAACCGGGAGTACAACCACCCGAACGTCGACAAGAAGACCGACTGGGCGGGCAACGACCACCAGGAGCCCCCGGACGGCGGGTCGAGCTACTACGACGCGCTGGTCGAGAACACCCCGTACAGCCTCGCCGCCAACACCACCCAGCCGTACTACTACAGCGTCGCGGTGCCGACCGGGCAGGCCCCCGGGGTCTACACCGGGCGGGCCACCGTGCAGAGTTCGGCCGGCGCCGTAGACGTCCCGGTCTCGGTGACGGTGTACGACGCGGCGGTTCCGCCGGCCAACCGGTCGACGTTCCGGATGAACAACTGGTTCACCTCGGTCGGCTGGGACTACAACTGGACCGAGGCCTCGATCCCCGCGCAGTACACCAAGAGCGACGGCTCGGGCGCGCCGGTCCAGGCCTTCGACGAGGACTGGTGGAAGGTCATCACCAACTTCGCCGCCGACCACGCCAAGCACCGCAACAACGTCGTCTACGCCGACTTCCAGGCCCTGTCCATCCCGGACACCACGTCGGACGCCAACGGCAACCTGACCTTCAGCTGGAAGAACTTCGACCGCTTCCTGCAGACCTTCCAGGACGCCGGCGCCCTGCAGTACATCTACACCCCCACCCTGCTGGAGAGCAGCAGCGACCTGGAGGCCCTCGTCCCGAACGGCCGGGGCGGTGTCCAGAAGGTGTTCAAGCCGGCCGGTTCGGAGGAGGCCGGCACGTACCTGGACACGGTGTTCAAGGCGCTGAAGGACCACCTCGACACCAAGTGCCTGGACGCGGGGCCGACCTGCGCCCCGGGGCGGCGCTGGAGCGACGTCTTCTACATGAGCGCCGTCGACGAGCCCAACCCCGCCGACACCACCCAGACCCGGAACGCGGTGTGGCTCTACGAGCACTACAAGGGCGTGTTCCCGGCCGGCCTGAGCAACGAGTCCCGCCAGAGCCCGGTCCCCGGCATCGACGGCTCGCTCAGCACGGTGACCTCCATCGGCGGGCCGCAGTACGACGAGAACATGGCGTACTACCAGAACCTCCGCCTCTCCGGGAAGGACTTCTGGCTCTACTACTGCAACAACCCCACCGACAAGCACCTCAACCGCTACATCAGCTACCCGCTGTCCGACTCCCGGCTGACGCCGTGGATGGTGGCGTCCGCCGGCGGCAACGGCTTCCTGCACTGGGGCTGGAACATCTGGACCGACCCGTACAACAACTACGCCCCCCTCGACACCTTCAACGGCAGGATGGACGGCGACTTCTACCTCGTCCGTCCCGACAAGGCCACCTACGGCGTCTACGACAGCGCCCGCAGCGAGGCCCTGCTCGCCGGCATCCAGGACTACGAGCTGCTTCACGAGCTCTCCGCCACCAAGCCGGTGCTGGCCCGCGCCCTCATCGGCTCTCTGATCAGCGGCACCACCACGTTCTCCACCTCCGGCGCGGCGGCCGACCAGCGGCACAAGCAGATCCTCGACGCGCTCGCCTCCCCCGCCCCGGACGCGGTCTTCCCGTTCGACGACGACTTCGGCCCGGACAAGGACGCCTCCTGGCGCACCACCCGCGGCTCCTGGTCGGCGGCCGGGGACGGCGGGTACGTGCAGGGTGACGCCAACTCCGGCTGGGACGTGGTCGCGGGGCTGACCGGCCGCGCCTACCAGGACGTCTCCGCCTCCGTCGACCTCCGGATCACCGGGGTCAGGCCCGACGGCGGCGACACCAACTGGGCGGGCATGGTGGTCCGCAACCAGAACCCGACCGAGTCGCAGACCGGGTACCTGGTCGCGCTGCGCAACAACGGCGAGGTGTTCGTCAACCGCAGCGGCGTCCCACTGGCGTCCGCCACGGTCCCGGGCTACGCCCCGGGCCAGACGGTCAGCCTGCGGGTGTCCGCCCAGGGCGGCACGATCACGGTCTACGCCGGGGCCGTCCAGCTGCTCACCGTGACCGACCAGGCCTACCCGGTCGGCGGCTTCGGCCTCGCCACCGGCGGGGCGTCCGCCCGCTTCGAGCACGTGCGGCTCGATCCGTGCACCGACCCGGCGCAGAACGCCGCCGTCACCACATCCAGCACGTACGAGGGCGACGGCTGGAGCACGGCCGCGCTGACCGACGGGCGCCGGGGCCTGGCCACCGGCACCAACGGCTGGAGCAGCAACGCCAACGTGAACGCGGACCACAGCGAGTGGGCCCAGCTGGACCTCGGCTCGACCAGGCGGATCAGCCGGGTGGACCTCCACCCGCGCGCCGACGGTCCGGCCGCCGGCAAGGGCTTCCCGGTGGACTTCACCGTCCAGGTCTCCGCAGACGGCTCCACCTGGTCGACCGTCGCCGACCGCAAGAACTACCCCAAGCCGTCGGACGCCTCCGTCCAGACCTTCCCGTTCCAGCCCGCCGACGTGCGCTTCGTCCGGGTGACAGGAACCAGGCTCGGCACCGACCCGAACGGCCACTACCGGATGCAGCTCGCCGAGATCGAGGCGGCGAGCGGCGAGCTGGCGGTCAACCGGCCGGTCCAGGCGTCGAGTTCGGCGGGCCCCTACAGCTGGCGGCCGACCGCGGTCAACGACGGCGTCGCGAACTCCACCCTCGACCACTCGATGGGCTGGAGCAGCGCCCGCTCCGCCGGGGCCGTCGCGAACGAGTGGGTCACCGTGGACCTCCAGGGCCCCAGCCTGATCAGCCGGGTGAGCCTGACCCCGCGCACCGACGGTGCCAACACCGGTCTGGGCTTCCCGGTGGACTACACCGTCCAGGTCTCGGCGGACGGCAGCACCTGGTCGACCGTCGCCACCCGGACGGGCACGCCGCGCCCCGGCGCGGCGCCGCAGGTCCTCACCTTCGCTCCGACCACGGCCCGGTACGTGAAGGTCACCGGCACCCGGCTGAGCGCCGACCAGTTCGGCGACTACTACCTTCAGCTCGGTGAACTCGGCGTCAGCTGACCCAGGACCGCTCTCGGGCCCCGACGGCATGGCGGTGTCCAGGGGTCGTTGCCGCACGTGGTTCGTCGTTCAGGCCGCGAGCAGTTCGTGCGGGCGCTCGGCTGGGGTCTCCCAGCCGAGCGCTTCGCGTGGCGGCCGTTGAGTTCGGCGGCGACGGCAGCGAGGTGTTCTGGGTCGTGGGCGGCCAGGTCGGTGCCCTTGGGGGAGCATTGCCGCAGCGAGCCATTGGCGCCTCCATGCCCAGCGGCGAGTTCGTGTGGGGTGATGTGGTGCTGCCAAGAGGCCCGGTCGGCGGAGAAGACCGCTTCGGTGATCAGGCGGACGGTGTCAGGCTCGTCGTCCTCGTGGTCCTCCACCACCCGGCCGGCGGCGAGCTGGCGCAGGACGCCGATCGGGATCTCCCAGCCGTTCTCGGCCGTCAGGTCGTAGCGGGCGGTCAGTTCGGGGTAGATGCGCGCCAGATCCTCGGTGGTGCTGTCGGCGTCGGCCCCTACGGGATGGTACGCAGGCGGCGCCCGCCGCCTGCGTACCATCCCGGCCCGCACGTCGCACCCACCGTCCGCCGAGCTACATGCCGCTGGCGCCCGGTGTGGCCTCCGGACTCCCCGAGGCGTCCCAGCCCCGTCCCCTCGTCCCAGGGTCTGGTGGAGTCCCGCCTCGTGCTCGGTAGTGCTGGCACCGATCGCGGCTCCGTCACCCGATCGGTGGCCGCTCTGGACCTGCTCAGTGGTTCCGAGGTCCAGGTTCGGCCTCGGGGCGCCGTTGGCCCCCAAGGCCGAGGCCGCGTCAGCGGCACCATACCTCCGAAGGAGGCGCCAGAAACTGCCTGGCCCGTGGCCTCGACGCCGACGGCCCACACACCGGCAGGTGTGGGCCATCGGGGCCGGGGCCGTATCCGGGGCTGTCAGGCGGTGGCCCTGCCGAACAGGTGGTTGGCAGGAGCGTCCGGGTCGTCGCCGTAGAAGAACTCCGAGACCGCCTGGTGGAACTCGGTGCGGTCCAGCGCGCCGGAGCCGTCCCGGTCCAAGGCGGCGAAGACCTCGGCGCAGTCCTCGCCGGGAACGCCTGAGATCGAGTTGAACATCAGCTGGAACTCCGCCTGCTCGATCTTGCCGTTTCCGTTGAGGTCGACGAGGTCGAAGAAGCAGTTGGTGACCGGCTCGATCTGTTCCGGGAACCGGGCAGGGTCGGTCAGGGCCCGCTTGAAGCCTTCGGTCATCTCCCGCAGATCGACCTTTCCGTCACCGTCCTGGTCCATCGGGGCGATCACGTTCGTCCAGAACTCGTCCATCCCGTCGGTGAGCCGGCGGGCGGTCGCGGAGTCGGGCGCGGTGCCCCGGGCGGCGATGTAGCGCTCGCTCATCGCACGGACGTCCTGCCGGGTGATGAACCCGTCGCCGTCGGTGTCGGCGCCCCTGAACCACTGGCCGTACTTGAGGTCTCGAAGTGCCACTCATGACTGCGCACAGTATTCATTCGGTTACCCAATCGCAAACGGGTGAGTGGGGTATCCCGGCGGGCCGGCCAGTGGCGCGCGCTTGACGACGGCGAACCCGAGACACGCCCGACGGGGTCGGGAGTTCTTCGTGTCAACGTTCGAAGTGTGGCGGCACGAAGGCGAGCACCTCCGGAAGAGGGCCGTCGTAGACCTCGACGTCGACCAGCGCGCTGTGCGCACTCGGCCCCTGGGACAGGCGCGAGCAGCCTCGATCCGCGGTGAGGGAGTTCGGATTGCCGTGGCAGTCCAGGGTTCCGCTCAGGCCCGGCCGGACCGGATCCCACCACGCTCCCGTGGACAGCTGGACGACGCCTGGCATGACGTCGTCCGACAGGACTGCGCCCGCCAGGCAACTGCCCCGATCGTTGTGGACCCGCACGATCATGCCGCTTTCGATGCCGCGTCCCGCGGCATCCAGCGGATTGATCGTCACGGGCTCACGACCAAGGATCTTCGACTTGAGGCTGTGGCCGCCGTTGTCGTACTGGCTGTGCAGACGCGAGGCCGGCTGATTTGAGATCAGGTGCAGGGGAATCGGTCCGACAGGCCGCCACGGAGCCACTCCACCGGTTCGAACCACGCCGGATGCCCGGTGCAGTCGTCGTAGCCGAACGAGTCGATCTCCTCGGAGAAGATCTCGATCCGACCCGAGGGCGTCGTCAGGGGGAACCGCTGCGGATCTGAGCGCAGCGCCTCGAAGCTGCCGGGGAACGGTCCGCTCAGCGCCGGCAGCGCAGCGGTGGAGCGTCGCCAAAAGTCGTCGAAGCTGGGCAAGGCGGTGTCATCGCCGAGGCTGGCCCTCGTCTGCTCGTAGAGGTGCCGGACCCATTCGATCTCGGAGCGCGACTTCGTGAACTCCTGCTCGTATCCGAGCCGGGAGGCCAGGGCGGTGAAGATGTGGTGGTCGGTGCGCGACTCACCCTCCGGCTCGCGGACCTTCGGCATCGCGACGAGGTGAGGGTCGGAGAACCCGGCAGCGAAGTCGTCGCGCTCGAGGCTGGTGGCGACGGGAAGGACGATGTCGGCGAACTTGGCCGTGGTGTTCCACCAGGCTTCGTGCACCACCACCGTGTCAGGAATCTGCCAGGCGCGCGCAAGCCGGTGGAGATCCTGGTGGTGGTGGAACGGGTTGCCTCCGCACCAGTAGATCAGGCGAAGCTCGGGCAGGGTGAGGCGCCGGCCGTCGTAGTCGATGGTCCTGCCCGGATGCAGCAGGGTGTCGGGCCGACGCCTCCTCGCCGTCGAGTCCCGGGGGAGGCTCGACGGCGAGGTGACCGCCGCGGTCCTGACGCGTCCTGCTCGACCTCACCCCGGAGAGCAGGGCCTTCCGACCGCTTCGTGGCGGCGCGGGCGCAGTGGAGGACGCCGGTGAGGGCTTGGCGGGCAAGGGCCGGGTCGTTGTCCCGGGCCGCCCGGTCGAGCTGGAGGAGCAGCAGGCGGTCGGCGCGCGCCAGCCGGTCGCCGAGGGCGAGGAGCTCGGCGGCCACCGGGTCATCGGCCAGGCCGTCGGGCAGCCCCGTTTCACCCCGGCGCGCTTCGGCGGCGACGGCGAGAGCCTTGCTCCGCTTCTCCTTCTCCCGGGCGCGGTCCGCCTTCGACGAGCACACCTTGGAGCAGTACTTCGGCCGGCGGCCCTTGCCCGCCCACGCCAGCTCCGCCGCGCACACCGCGCACACCGCGCACACCGGCCCGCCGAACAGCATTGGCTGGACCGCCACCTTTTGCCCCGGGCAGAAACTCATGCCCGGATGCCAGCCCCACGACCACCACCCTTTCCCCTCAGGGTGAAACGGCCGGACAGCAGGGGCCCGCGCGCAGCGGGCGATGCGCAGCATGCCGGGCCGGGGGTAGACGGCGGGCGGCCGGGGGCTGGGCGCGCCGTCCGCGACCGGCCAGCGATGGTAGTGGCCCTCGCGCCCTGCGCACGAGCGCGGTGAGAGCAGCCGCAGCCCGCGGTTCCGGTGGGATCGCCGAGAAGGGCCCACGCCGGGGTTTCGGACGGAGCGTGCGGCGCGCGGTCGCTGAACTCGGTCCTGCACGAGCGGGCCGCCGCAGCGCGGCGGCCCGCTGAGCCGATGTCACCTACGCGATCCCGCCCGTCAAGGGCGGCCTGCGGCCCGGAGATCACAGTGTCCGGGCGCGGTGGTGGGGCGTCAGGCGAGGGCGAGGCTGATCTGGTCGCCGAAGACGACCCAGTTCTGTCCGCGGTCGTTGCTGTCGCAGGGCTTGGTGGAGATGTTGGGGGTGTTCCAGGTGTTGGCGAGGCAGTAGGCGGGGGCGAAGGTGAGGGAGATCCTCTGACCGGTCACGGTCCAGTACTGGCCCTGGTCCTTGGATTCGCACGGCTTCACCGAGACGTCCTGCGCGTTCCAGGTGTTGGCGAGGCAGTAGGCGGGGGCGTTGGCGAGGGAGATCTTCTGCCCCGCGAGAGTCCAGTGCTGGCCCTGGTCGTTCGAGTTGCAGGGCTTCGTGGAGGTGCTCGGAGTGCTCCAGGTGTTGGCGAGGCAGTAGAGGCTGGGGGTGCGCGGTGTCGGGTCGGCGGCGCCTGCCCCGCCGGCGGGCAGGAGAGAGACGGCCAGGGTCAGCGTGGCGAGGGCGAGCGTCCTGCGGAGTGCGACTGCCATGGGTGGGTTCCCGTTCTCGCTGTTTGCCGTGCGGCTTCGCGTACGACAGTGGGGTGCTTTCCGGACAGTTGGAGATCTTGGCAATTGCCAACGTCACTTGCCGACGAACAACCGTTTCTGCAGACCCGTGTTCATCCGAACGGGTGGCCGACCGGCCGAGCCGGGAAGCCCCACAGCGATCGGCTGAACCCGGACGGCCGGCGGAAACAACCCGTTCACGACACCGGCCGTCCTGCGGCCAACCCGCCCGGCCCGGCGTGACCGCCGCCTCCGGGAGCGGTTCACCTGCCATGACGCCCTCACTCCCCTCACTGCCGGCCCAGCCGCTGCCGCCGCTTGCCCCGTAGGACGGTGGCCCGCTCGCTCGCCGCGGCCCGGTAACCAACCCGGGCACGAGCCGGCGACAGTCCGGCCCCGGGTCGGTCAGCTCCCGCCGCCCGCCGCCGGGGCGCTCACAGCGGCGAACAGGGCGGCCGCCTCCTGGCCGGAGGTGTCGCCGCACGGGCAGCAGGTCCAGCTCGGCGATGGAGCGCAGCAGGGGCCGCGACAGCGCCGGTGGAGCGTCCGACCGAGCGGGCACGGCCCCCGACCTTCCTGGAGGACGGACGGATGGACTTCGCGGCGTCCAGGCCGAGGTCGGTCAGGCACGTCGCAGGACATCGACGCAAGTCTCCTTGCCGGCCGCCACGCTGCCGACGCAGGTGATCCTCGCGTCCCCAGGTCTCATGTCCCCAGGTCTCATGTCCCCAGGGTGCCACCCGCGACGATGGGCGAAATAGGCTCCCGGGCCGGCCGGGCTGTCGTCGTTCGGTTGTACTGGGTCCGGACGAGCCGGGCGCTGTCCGGGCACCGTGCGTGCTCCCCGCACCTCACCACCGTGAGCGCCGGCGGGCCCGCTTGGTGGGTGTGCTGGTCGGACGGGGCGGGCCCGGGTGGCGGCCCGGGCCCGCGTGGTGAGGTGATCAGGCTTTGGCCTCGGGCTTGCCGCCTTGGTTGAGCATGCCGCCGAGGGCGCTCAGGTTGCCGGCGCCGCCGGCGCCGCCGGTTACGAGAGGCGCTGCCTTGCCGGCGGCGTCGACGGCGATCTGGGCCATCTTCTGCAGGTGTTCGGTGGCGGTCTTCAGGGCTTCCTGGGCGCGTGCGCCGGCGTCCTTGTCGTTGCTGGCCGCGCTCTCGATGCCCTTGGTGAGGACCTGGCCCATGGTGTTGAGGCCGCTCATGTCGCGGAACAGGTTCGCGGTGGTGATGGCCTGCGCCGCCTGCAGGGCGCTCGGGTCGGGCATGGCGGCCAGGGGTGTGAACCTCGCCTGGGTGGCGGCCAGGGCGGCCACCGTGGTGTCGAGGTTCTGGGCGCGGGTGCCGGTGGCGACCGGTGCGATGTCGGCCGGCGTGATCTGGAGGGGCGAGTCCTTCCAGTTCCAGAAACGGGTGAGGTCGATCTTCTCGGCCGAGTTGGCCCGGCCGAGCACGGCCTCGGCGAAGACGCCCTTGGTGGCGATGGCGATCGTGTTGGTCACCGGCGTGCCGAAGGTGGCGTCGCCCGGCTGTCGGGCTTTGGTCCACTCCTGGCGCTCCTGTTCGCTGCCGAAGTTCCACCGGAAGCCGAGGTAGTTGCCGGTGGCGGCGATCGGCTTCGGGTCCAGCAGCGTGCCGAGCAGGACCGGCGGGGCGGTCGAGCCGGCAGGCGTGTACGAGTAGTTGGCGAGGATGCGGCTGAGCGTCAGCTCGTCCGCGTTGGCCCACACGGCCTGGCTGTAGTGGCGGCGGTTGTCGTTCAGGTGGTCCAGGACGGCCTGCGACACGTTCCCGCCGCGCACGTGGAAGCCGAGCGATGCCAGGTAGGTGCGGGTGCCGGACTTCACGGTCGAGCCGAACAGTCCGCAGATGGCGGCGCCGCCGGCGTCCTCGGTCAGGTCCGGCGCGGCGGCGGTGCTTTCCGCGATCCCGAAGTTGACCACGCCCGACGTCATCGTCAGGCGCAGCCCGGCGAGGCTGCCGCGGGCGGCGGTGCCGGACCAGGCGTCGAGGGAGAGGAGTTTGTCGGCGCCGGCGAAGGTGTGGGTCGCGTGGTGCTGTATGCCGGAGCCGCCGGTGTCGCCGCAGCGGAAGGTGTGGCCGGGGAAGACCACCTGGAGGCTGCGGATCCCGAACTCGTCGTACCAGACGTCGATCTTGGAGGCGTAGGGGGAGTCGGTCTTCGGCGCGGCGTCGAAGGGGATCGGTGTCTCCCGTGGCGCGGTGAGCAGCCGCAGGAGCCCGGCGTTCGTCAGCGCCCAGTAGTCCCCGCCGGTGGACGAGACGACGTCCACCAGTCCGGTGGCCCCGTTGAAGTACTTGGGGGCGCTCCAGGTGGTCGCACCGGGCTCCACCACCAGGGCCTTGCCGTCGGCCGTGATGCCCCACAGGACGCCGTCCAGGCCGGCGGACAGGCGCTTCACGTTCGGTGCGGGGGTCCGCTCCAACCAGGTGGTGCCGTTGCGCTCCCAGGTCCGTCCTTCCTTGCAGTACCAGAGCTTGTCCCTGCCGACGACGGCGACGTCGTCGGCCAGGATGTTCATGTCCTGGGATGCGCCGCTCGGGGAGCGGTGGTGGATCGAACCAGCGCCCATGCCGATGAGGTAGAGCGTGCCGTCCGGTCCGCATGCGAGGCTCCGCCCCGCCCAGCCCTGCGGGTCGAGCCGCCAGGTCCTCCCGTCGAAGTACACGAGCCTGTTGTCCGTCCGCAGCCCCCACACCGTGTCCTTTCCCGGGGCGATGCGGACCAGTTCCCCGTCCAGCCCGGTGGTGGGCAGCGGGTTCCACTGCCGGGCCACCGGATCGAAGCGGACCGGGCTGCCGTCGTACTTGCGCACCCCGTACACGCCCATGGCCGAGGCGGCGATGTCGGCCAGGTCCACGCCGTCGAAAACCTGGGCGACCGACGGCGCCTCCGGTGCGGTGCAGGCGTCGAGCTTGCGCACGGTGGTGTCGAACGGGTTCGCGGCCCGGATCTTCGCCGCCCAGTCGGCCGGCGCCACCGACGCGAGCACCTCCTTGTAGCGTTGCAGGCTGGTGTAGTTGAAGGTGAGCTCCTGCAGCGGGATGAACAGGCAGCGTTCCAGCTTGGTCGGCTTGGTCGTCACGTTGTAGATCTGGACGACCTCGTAGTACTGCACCGACATCGCGTGCATGTGGTTGTAGTTGGTGACGACCCGGGTGAGGACCTGGTCCTTCTCCGCCTGCGTCGTCTCGCGCACGACGGTCATGTTGCGGCTGCGGGCCGCGGTCGCCAGCTGCTGGGTCCGCTCGCTGATGCGCTGCGAGGCCTCGACCGCGACCGACTTCACCCCGGTCGAGCGGGACACCGCGGTCGCGAAGCCGCTGTTGGACGACTCGCCCCAGTTGCCACCGCCGCCCATGCCGAAGAACGCGACGCCGATGCTGCCGCCGGAGCTGGAGGATTTGCTCGACTGGGACATCTGGGAGTTGCCGTACTGCTCCTCGCGGGCGATCGCGTTCGCGACCTCGCTGATCGACCGGTTCTGGTCGGTGGTGGCGGACAGCGCGTCGGCCTCTGCGGTCGTCTCGGTGCCGGAGGCCTTGGTGGTGCGCTGCCAGTCGACGACCGCGACCTTGGTGCTCTCGCCGGGCGCGAGCGCCAGGCTGTGCAGCAGCCGGCCGAGCGTGACCCCCTGGGCCGACCAGCTCTGCTCGGTCGTGACGATCATGCCCTCGGCCGGCCGGTCGTAGAACGGCAGGTTCTCCTCCCCGAGGTCGATGGCCCCGGTCAGCTTCCGTGCCGGCTTCGCCCCGGGGATGTCGGTGAGCACCACCGAGCGGTACCGGACGATCTCCACCGGGTAGTTGCCCGTGGTCGGAAGCAGGTCCTTCGGCGTCGGGCCGTCGAGCATCGCCTTGTCCACTTCGAACGCGGGCGACGTGCTCGTCGGAGTCGCACTCGCGGGCGTTGTCCCGCTCGCCGGGGCTGTCGCTGGTGTGGTGGCAGGTGTTCCGGTACTCGGGGTGGTCATCACGATCCCGTCTGCGAGGAAGAGGAGAGAGGCCGACACGCTCACCAGGACCTGGCGCGGCCAGCCCATCGGCGAACGCCGCCTTCCGGACCGCTCGAAACTACACAGCCCGATCACAACAGCCGCACAATTTCCCGAACTTGGCCGGAACCCGCACCCGCCCCAGCAGCCCTGCCGCAGCACCCGCTCCAGAAATCCGTCGGACGCTGCGCAAAGCGGCGGGCGTGACCGCGCAGCACTGCACGGCGTGCAGCGGCATCCGGTGCAGCCCGGCGGACCGTGCTTCACAGGCACCCCTCACGGCCGACATCCAGCGCGCCCGCACGTCGACCTCCGGGGAGACACCCCCGCCTGAGGGAGCGTCAGCCGGGCTGCGGTGGGGGACTTGCGGGTCGGCATGAAGGACCGGCGCAGTTGGTCGACGGCCCTGGGCAGGTCCTCCAGCACGCCGTAGAGCACCGCATCCCGGGAACTGGGGTGGGCAGCCGGGCACCGATCCCGCATTCCACGGATGGAGTCACAGCGGAATGTTCCAGATCGGGCGTGTCCCGTCTCAACCGATCTGGTCCGGTGCGAACAGGTGCTGCTCGCCGCCCCCATCGATCCGGTCTGCCAGTGCCGTTTCGAAGTGCCGCCGGCTCCGGTCGTTGAGCCGGAACTGATCCCGGATCCATCGGTCAACAGGCGGTCCAGGGCCTGGACACGAAGGTGCGGATGCTCTCTGACCTGGGAAGGTGGTTCTTCCTGCCGTTCCAAGTCCGCAGATCAGGAGAGCATCCGCGATCGGCCGTCTGCCGCCCCTGGCGCGCCTGCCTTGCGGCCCGAGGGCTTGGCGCTCGCACCGTCCGCACGACAGCTGACGCTCGCACGGCACCCCGTCGGTGCTACGGCTGACGGTCGTGCGCTGCCCCGTCGGCGCTACGGCTGACGGTCGTACGCTGCCCCGTCGGCGCTACGGCTGACGGTCGTACGCTGCCCCGTCGGCGCTACGGCTGACGTCGGCCCAGGCGTCCAGTTCGCGCAGGCGTGCGGTGAGAGCCTCGCGGAGGCCGTCCTCGGCCGCGCGCCCGAGGGCGAGGCGCAGAGGAGGCTGCTTGGCGTCGACGGCGGCCATGACGGCCGCGGCGACCCGGGCGGGATCGGCGAACGCCTCGGGCGGCAGTTCGCCGAGCGAGCTCTGGACGGCGCGCACGGTCCCGTCGTAGTCGGCGGTGGGTTCGGCGAAGACCAGGTGGGACAGGAAGCCGGTCCCCAGATATCCGGGCTGGATCATGGTGACCTTGATGTTCAGGGGCGCGAGCTCGGCCGCCAGGGCGTCGGAGAGTCCTTCGAGCGCGTACTTGCCGGCTGCGAGCAGTCCGACACCCGGGTGCGCCGACTGTCCGTAGAGCGAGGAGCCCTGGAGGATGTGGCCCGAGCGCTGCCTGCGCAGCACCGGCAGTGTCGCGCGCAGCACGTTGAGCGGCCCGAACACGTTGGTGTCGAAGATGGCCCTGGCCTGCGCGTCGGTCGCCTCCTCGACGGCGCCGAACAGTCCGTAGCCCGCATTGTTGGCGACCACGTCGATTCGTCCGAACGCGGAAACGGTCTGCTCGACGGCGCGGTGGGCCGCTTCCTCGTCCCGGACGTCGAGTTGGAGGGCGATGGCCTGTCCGGGGTACCGCCCGACGAGGTCGCTGATCGATTCCGTGCGGCGGGCGGTGAGCGCGACGCGGTCGCCACGGTCGAGGGCGGTGAGTGCGAGTGCGCGGCCGAGGCCCTGGGAGGAGCCGGTGATGAACCAGGTGCGGGTGGTGTCCGAGGTCTGCTCGTTCTTCGTCATGGTTATGACCATATGGAGTTAGCACCTAACGCACAAGCCTCAATGTGCCCTGGTGTCTATGTGCCTGATGAGTGGCGCCTCTCAGGTCTCGGGTATCGTTGCCGTATGCCCATGGATACGACCCGGACGATTCTCAGTCCCTCGGCGGCTGCTGAGACTGTCCTCGCCTTTGTCAACACGCGGGCGATCGACGGCAGTCGGGAGCAGCTCGGGGACGGGGCGGCCTTCGCGCAGTGGCTGCGACTGGAGGGCCTGACCGGCCCCGGCGCGCTGGTCACCGATGCCGACGCCGCAGCCGCCCGGGAACTGAGGGATGCCCTGGTCCTCGTCCTTCTCGCGCACGCGGGCGAGGACGACGACGAGGGCCGGGCGAGAGCCGAGGAGTACCTGCGCCGCAGTGCACGGCTGTATCCCCTGGCGCCCGTCGTCACCGCTTCCGGCGTCCAGCTCCTGCCCACCGGGGACGGCGTCCCGGGCGCACTCGCACATGTGCTTGCCGCGGCGTCCGACGTCGCTCTGCGAGGCGCCTGGATGAGGCTCAAGGCTTGCCGGAACCCCCCGTGCCACCTCGGGTTCTACGACCGCTCGCGCAACTCCTCGGCGGCGTACTGCAGCCCGAACCGCTGCGGGGCGCAGGTCGCCATGCGTACCTACCGCACCCGCAAGGCGCAGGAAGAGTGACCTTCCCCCACTGAACTCGACAGAACAGGCAAGGCCGAGGCCGCGAACCTGTTCTTCCAACTCTCATCGGACAGGTACGAGCGTGCCAGCGTGATCGTCACCTCGAACAAGCCCTTCACCAAAGCGCACATGTTCCGGCGAACTTGTGCGAGGTGCCGCCGAATGTCGACGGGTTCGGCTTGGGATCTCGTCGCGTGATCAGTCGTCTGCATAGGAGAGGCAGACTGCGGTGGGTTCGAGCACCACCTGGTCTTGGGTGAAGCAGTCTGCCTGCTTGGTGGCCACTTCCGCTCCGCAGTTCCCGCAGACCACATTGGGTCCGTTGGTGCCGCTGGGTCCCTGGCAGCAGGCGCTCAATCGGTCCCAACCAGAGTGCAATTCGGTGCCGACGACGTCGTCGGGATGAACCACGAAGCCGGGGATGTCGATGGTGAACTCCCTCAGCCGGAAGTTCGGGGCATAGGTGCCGCGCGGCATCCGGGGCGGCCGTGTCCGGATGTCGGGAGTCTCTGAGGGCGGGACCGGCGACGGAACTTTGATCTTGGTGACCGATGTGGTGAGCGGGCATCGGCAACGGTCACACAAGAAGCGTGGCATGCTGCTGATTCTGCAGCCCGATATCCGTCCTGACCAGCGATTTCAAACCGGTCACGGCTCCGGCAGACGGGTGGCATCGATGTGGTCGGCGAGATAGATCAGCGTGGCCTGGGGGTCCATGCCGAACGCGGCAGCGACGAGTTTGGGATCGAGGGTGTTCACCAGGTCAACCAGGCGGGTGCTGCGGACCATCCGGGGCGGGAAGCCGCAGTCGTCAAGGACGTGGAAAGGATAGGCAGTTGAGGCTGCTCCCCGTCCGGCTTTCGTTCCCTTGGTGCCCATGACGTGGGGGTTGTCGGTTGGCCAGCTGTCGCGGTGGTCCAGGCACCGCTGCAGCACCGTCCAGGAGGCCGGGTCCAGGGAGACCTGGTCGACATCGAGCTGCTGCGCGCCCACATCGCCACCGAGGAAGCCGGCCCCGCCCTGCGGCGGCCTCGACCGGTGTGCCGTGCCGTCCTACTTGTCGAGGACGCCGACCGCGTGGGCGATGACGAGCAGCGAGGTCATGAGTGCGGCGACACTCTCGATGGCCATCAGCGCCTTGGCCCGGGGGGACAGCGGCATGGTGTCGGTGGGGCTGAAGGCGGTGGAGTTGGTGACCGAGACGTACAGGTAGTCCATCAGGGTGGGGACCCAGTCGCTGGTGCGGGACGAGCCGTCGGCGACCTCCTCGACGGCGTCGTCGTTCTCGTCCTGGGAGAACCGGAAGTCCGCCAGCGGCAGTTCGGAGCGCTCGGCCTGGGTGCGCGCCACCGGGCCGCCGCGGTCGAGTTCCCAGAACGCCAGGCCGAAGACGATGATGCCGGTGGCCCACACCTGGAGCGCGGCGAGCAGCAGGGGGCCGCCCTCCTGGGCCTTGTCGGTGACCATGGCGTGCACCAGCAGGCCGAGCGAGATCAGGTTGCTGATGCCGATGAGGGCGACCAGGGTCAGCGACACGATCCGGGAGAGGCGGTTCTGCCGGGTCATCCGGCGCGGGTTGACCGCGATCAGCGGTATCAAGAGCAGCAGTTCCAGGCCCGGCAGGACGAAGCGCGGGACGAACAGCAGCTGCTCCGGCAGGACGAGGTAGAGCAGCACGGCCGCCAGGGTGGCGAGCACCGCGGGCAGCCGGGCCTCGCCGCGGCGGTCGTGGCGCGGGAAGCGCTGCAGCGCCTTCGCCCGGTTGGCGGGCGTCTTCCTGCCTGAGTCCATGGAGCGTCTCCCGTGTGCGGCGTGGCTGTCACCAGCGGGTTCCCCGCCGTACGGGGTTCACGCTCCCGGGGGGCCGGTAAGGCACAGCAGACCGGTACATCCCGGAGGAGCGCCGAGGTGGACGCCGGCCAGGTGAATGGCGGAGCATCGGCGGATCTCGTGCAGGGGCACTCGGGTAGCTTCCTTCGGCTGAGCCAGACCCTCTCGCGGACCGGGCCGCCAAGGCGCCGGGGTGAGGTGCCCCCGCCTGCGGCCCGTCAGCTCCGGCGCAGCGCGTGGCGCAGTACTCACCGGCGACCCGACGTCGGCCGGGTTCGGTCCCGCTCGCGCATGACCTCGCCCCCGCCACATCCGTGGACGTGGCGGGGGCGGCTGAAGGCGTGGTCGAGGTCAGAGGGTGTCGCGGTAGCCGCCGGAGGCGGTGCCGCGCTTCTCGATGAAGTGCTTGAACCGCTTGAGGTCGCCCTTGACCTGCCGGTCGAGCATGCCGGTCATGTCGGCGGCCTTCTCGGCCACACCGCCGGGCTGGAAGTCCATCTCCATCACCACCCGGGTATGGGTCGCGTCGATCGGCTCGAACCGCACCATCCCCGTCTGCCGCACGTCACCACTGGTGGTACGCCACGCCACATGGTCGTCCGGCACCTGGTCGACGATCTCGGTGTCGAACTCCCGGGACACACCGGCGATCTTCGTCTTCCAGTGGTTGTGCCGCTCGTCGAGCTGGGTGATCTCCTCGACACCCTCCATGAACATCGGGAACTGCTCGAACTGCGTCCACTGGTTGTACGCCGTGCTGACCGGGACGTCGACGTCGATCTGCTCCTGCACCTTGCTCATCGCTGCTCACTCGCCTTCGCATCGCTTTCACGGTCGGGCAAGCGCCTGCCCCGACCGTCGGCCGGTATGCCTGGCCCCTACCGATTCCGTCCCATCCCGGGCGAACCGGCAGCAGCCCCACCCACCCGAGTACGAATGCCTACGGCCGCGGTGCGCCTTACGGCGGTGCCGCAGCCCGGGGCACCGGATGACGCGCCGCCGCCCTGGAGCCCGGTCGACCCTACGGTTGAGCGGGTCCGCTCTTCTCGCCCTCACCCGCGGGTTCTCACCGCGCGGCACCCGGGTCGCAGCCCGGAGGCTGCGCGGGAGGGGTGCGGTGCAGGGCCGGGTGCGGTGCGGCCGGGGCCGCACCGCACTGGCCATCCGGACGGGGGGAGCGGGAGCCGAAGGTGGTCCTCACCGCGGACCCGGCCCCGGGACAGCGACCGCGGTGTGATGTGGCCATCACCTCGCAGGCGCACACGATCCGGTCGAAGGCCGGGCAGGTGCCACGTCCGGATCCGGGCCGCCGCCCCGTTCTCCTCGTCAAGGCGGGGGCCAATCCCCCGGGAGTCGGTACGAAGGGGGCCGGCCCTCCCGCCGGTCTACCGGCAGAGGGCCGCGTCCACGTCGGCGGCGATACGCGGCTTGGCCTCGACGGCGGGCACGGTGGTCACCGCGATGTTGGCGGCGCGGCCGTCCTCCGTGACGCCGCCGCGGGTCACATAGCCGGGGAGGGTACCGCCGTGGCCCCAGTAGACGCCGCCGCACGTCAGCGGGAAGCTGATCAGACCCAGCCCGTAGCGGGCCCCCTGGCCGAGGTGCTCGTCCGCCGGGACGGTCGTGCGCATCTGCGCGAGCAGCTCCGGGGCGATCAGGCCGCCGCCGATCAGCGTCGTGTAGAACCGGTTCAGATCGGTGTTCGTGGAGACCAGCGCCCCCGCGGCCCAACCCCAGGACATGTCCTGCCGCGTCACGTCGGTGAGCGGGCCGCCCGGCGTCAGCCGGTCGTAGCCCTCGGGGTGCGCCTCGTGCACGGTGGTGTCCCCCGGGACCGGGAAGTAGGTGTGCCGCAGACCGATCCGGTCGATGACGCGGTGGGTGATCTCCTCTCCCACCGGCCGGCCTGTGATCCTCTGGATGATCATCCCGGCGACCAGGTACCCGGTGTTGCTGTACTTCCAGCCGTCGCCAGGGGTGAAGTCGGACGTGTGGGCGAGCGCGAGGTCGAGCAGTTCCCGGGGCTCGTAGTAGCGGTCCAGCCGGTCGCCCTCCAGGTATTCCGTGTAGTTGGGCAGCCCCGAGGTGTGCTGGAGGAGCTGACGGACGGTGATGTTCCGTCCGTCGATGCCGTCCCCGCGCAGCAGGCCGGGCAGGTAGGTGTCGACGAAGGCGTCGAGCCCCACCTTGCCCTCGCCGACCAGTTGCAGCAAGACCACCGAGGTGAAGGCCTTGGTGTTGCTGCCGACCCGCACCTGGCCGTCCACCGGCACCTTCGCCCCGGTGGTCAGGTCACCGACTCCGGCCGTGTAGCGGCGGGTCCGGCCGTCCCGGCCGGTGACGGTGGCCAGCGCGGCCGGAGCCTTGAAGTCCCTCACCAGGGCCTCCAACCGCTGCTGGACTCCGTCCGGCCGACGCGAGGCGGACGCGGCGTCACCGACGGTCGCCGGGTCAGCGGCGACGGCCGTGGAAGCCCCGGAGCCCGGGGACGCCGTGGCGGCCGAGGACGCCGTGGCGGCCGGAGTCGCCGTGGCGGAGGTCGGCACGCCGATCGTCAACGTGCCGAGCGTCAGTGCGCCGGCGATGACGGCCACCGCTGTGCGGGCCCGCCCGCCGGGTCGGGGACGGAGGCGGAACCGGGGCGACACACGCTCGTTCACGAAGGAACTCCTGTCGATGGAGGGTTCCCGGGGCCTCCCGGGTGGCTTCCAGCGAACCACCCACCGCCCATGAGGGTCGTCCGCGCACAGGACGAGACCGCCCCCTCGCCGCTGCGCCCCCGGGATGACACCTCCGGGACCGCGGTCCCACCCACCCGTCCTCCCGGAGCCCGACGCCCCGCCCCGAGCGGCACCCCCCTTCCTTCTGCGCCCCCGCCGTTGCGGTGGAACGCTTCGTCGCAGCGCTCGTCCTGCGACCGGGATGGTCCACCGTGATCGGAAGGCGGCTCGCGGGATGAGCGCACGCGCCATGGCTGGTATTACTGGGGGATGCAGGAAGAGACGGCACGCTCCGCGATCGACACGTTCATCTCCGCGTTCAACACCTCGGACGACAGCTATGTGACTGCCCTGCTCTCCCGGGCCCTGACCTCAGACGTGGTCTTCTGGGGACCGTTGGGTCGCAGCGAAGGAATCGCGGCAGTCGAGCGGTTCGTGCTGGACATCCGACGCCACCCGGCGGGGAGCGGCACGATGGTGCGCTGCTCGGCGGTGGACATGCCTGACGAGTGGGCCCGGTACCAGTGGGTCTTCACCACGCCGGATGGAGGCCCCCGCCTGGCGGGAACGGACGTCGTCCATCTACGGCGGAGCCTCATCGACCAGTTCATCGTCTTTGCGGGGGAGATCGAGCCGTCCGCCTCCTGAGTCGTCCTTCTGTCGCTGTCCTTCTCCTGAACGTGCCCCGTCGGCGTTCGGGGGCTGAGGTTCGCGGTCGCTCAGGCCGCGATGTTGAGGCGGCGTCCGCCCCAGCCGATGCCCTTCTCACTGCGGACAGCCGAACGGCCAGAATCATCTCCCAGGCACACACGGGCGGTGCCACCACCGCCCGTGCAGGGACGGTGGAGAACGGCTCCCTCACCCGCCTGAGCGTCAGCGGGCCGCACCCTTCCGGGGGACGGGCGGGGAGCCGGGGTGCGGCGGCGGCGCCCCGAACCCCTGGCCGTCGGCCACGCGCCGTGGGATCGTCCGCAGGTGACCGACACCGCTGCCGGGGCAATGACCTCGGAACGCCCGGACGACCGCGTTGCGTCCGCGCTCCGATTCTCGACGGAACTCGTCGCCTGGGTGGCCACCCCCTGGGCGCTGGCCGACCACTCGTGGCTGCTTGCCACCCTCTCCGTACTGGCCCTGATCGGCCTTCCGACGTTCTTCTCCACCCCGGGGGACAAAGCCAACGTGGTCGTCGCGGTGCCGGGTTGGGCCACGATCCTGCTGGTACTGCTCCAGCTCGCGGCGGCGGTGGTCTCCTCGTGGCTGGCCTGGCCCGCCTGGGTGGCGGCCCTCGTGACCGTACTGGCCGCCGCCACCCTCTTCACGGAGCGTCGACGCTGGCGGTGGCTGGTCTCCGCACGCCGACGCGCAGGCTGAGGCTGCCCGCTGCCCTTTGCCCGCTGCGGAGTTGACCGGCCCGGGTCCCCCGCGGGGTCCGCGACATTCGCGCCGACGCCCCGCTCCCCCGGCCAGCGTGCCGAAACTAACTTCGAAGAACCGCAAGCCAGCGCCCCGCCATGACGTCGGCGAGACCATCGAACGCGAACCCGCGCTCCAAGCGCGCCTGGCCCTCGAGGTCGGGGATCAAGCTGAGATCGCCTCTCAGCGCTGCCTATGATCCGGTCCAGAACGGCGGTCGGACTGCCGCCCCCGCGCCGCCGACGGCACACTCCACGTCACGCCAACGCCGCAGCCAGGCAGACCAGTTCGCGGTTCGACCGCTGACCTCTCCCTGATGGCCGCACTCGACCTGTTCGGGTGGCGGTGGAGCCTGCGCATCCTCTGGGAGCTGAGCGGCGGCCCCGTGCGGGCACTGCGCAAGGCGCTGGAGAAGCAGGGCGTTGTCGCGGGGCAGCCACGGCGCGGCGGCGAAACCGTCCGCTTCGGACATACCTCGCCACCGATACCCCGTCATCCCACGACCCGGTTTCCACCCGAACGGGATCACCTGGGCCGCCCGCGCCGAACAAAGGCGGATGCGCGGCGCGTTCGGGGGTAGCCGGGGTTGTACCGGCCCAGCCGCACCCGCGGAGGACTCGGCCGTACATCGGACGCCGACGGGCGGGCCACGCACCCGGCCCTCGCCGACGAAAGGGGACAGCTGTGAAGAACCCGGCACAGGAGACCGTCGCGCATGCCGCCGAGGCGGTTCGCGACACGGTCACCAAAACCGCCCGGACCATGCGTGACCACGCCCCGAAGGATGTCCTGGACCGCGCCGGAAACCTGGCGGCCCAGGCCCGCGGTACGGCGGCGCATGCCGGGCGTGTCGCGGCGGACCACACCCCGGCGCAGGTCCGCTCGAAGGCGGGCCGGGCCGTGGGGGCCGCCCGCGCCAACCGGTCGCCGCTGCTGGCAGCCGCCGCGGCAGCCGTCCTCGCGGTGGTCCTGCTCCGCAGCCTGCTCGGACGGCGCCGGTGAAGGCCGCCAAGATCGCCTACAGGCCGGTCGGCCTGCTGCTGGGCGCATCCGCCGGCCTCCTGGCCGGCGCCCTCTTCAAGCAGACCTGGAAGGTCGTGGGCCACGACGACGACGCGCCGAACGCGACCGACGAGCACCGTACCTGGCTGGAGATACTCGTCGCGGCCGCCCTCCAGGGCGCGATCTTCGGCACCGTGAAGGCCGCCGTCGAACGGGGAGGCGCGGCCGCCACCCACCGCCTGACGGGCACCTGGCCCGCCTGAACCACGGCAATTTCGAGCTGGAACGCGCCCCCGGCTCCGGTTCGCGCCGAGCCCTACGACCCCCGGCGGTCGCCCCGTTCACGCCCGGGCCGAGGGCCGGGCGTGAACGGGGCCTCGACCCCACCGGCCGGACACCGGGCCAACCCGCTTCCACTGGTTCCACTGATTCCACTGGTTCCACCAGGGAGGGAAGCACAAGCGGGGGCGTCGAGCACGAGCGGGCACCGGGCGTTCTGCGCCTGCTGCCCCTCGGGATGGCACGCGGCGTGTTGTCGGCGGGCTCGGAAGAAGTCGAGGCCGGCCTTGCTCGGCCATCTCCAGTAGCCGAACCTCAGCCGCCCGCCCTGCTCCCGGCGCCACGGTACCCCGATCGCCGGTCGCCGATCGCCGATCGCCGGTCGCCGGTCGCCGGTCGCCGGTCGCCGGTCGAACCAGGGTTGGTCCACCCGTTGGTGGGAAGGTGCTCGGTGGTCGGCCGGTACGGTCGGCCACGAGGTGCAGGCAGGTGAACGATGATGACCTATCCCACCAACCCGGCGGGCAGCGGTGCGGTGCAGAAACCCGCGACGACGGCCCCCACGCCCCCCGGCGACTACGCGGCCGCAGCAGCCGAGCCCCCGTCGGCGCCCGGTACCGGGCCCGGACGCCCCGGGCCGAAGCGCCCCGGTCCCGTGGCCGCGGTACGGCAGCAGGACGCCTCGGGGCCGCCCGCCGGCAGAACGACCCTTCTGAAGGGCGCGGTGGCAAGGATCGTGGCCACCGCCGCCTGCGAGGTTCCGGGTGTCCACCGGCTGGGCGGCGGGCCTTCGCTCACCCATGGCAATCACGGGGGCGCTGATCGGAACGACCCCGCTCGCGGGGTGGAGGTGGAGGTCGGCGAACGGCAGGCCGCCGTCGACCTCGATGTCGTGACGGAGTACGGGTTCTCCATCCCGCGCACGGTCGACGCTCTCCGGGCCGCCGTGGTCGCCGCAGTGGAGCAGATGACCGGCCTGGAGGTGGTCGAGGTGAACGTCCGCGTCACCGATGTCCACCTGCCGCAGGACGACCTCCCGGCGGCGGGCGAGACACCACGGGTCATCTGACCCGGCCCCTCGGGGCCGTCCGGGGCCCACCCGTACGGCCTGTCCGGGCGCCCGGTCGACCGGTCCCGGTCGGCCCGATCACCGCAGGCCCGCTCCCGCACTCCCCGGGCCGGCTTCGAGCACCGAGTAGCAGGAACGACCGGCCGCCCGCGCAGGCACGGACGGCCCCTGAGCCTCCTCTCTCCAGCGGCAGGGCACGCGCATGGCCAGGAGGGCGACATCGTCGTGGTTGTCCGGCGGGAACGTGGTCGGAGAGGCGTTCGCCGAACGTTCCCAGTGGGTGGCGGGCCAGAGCCGTGGCGTGAGGACGCGGTCGGGCCAGCCCGGCGGTGCAGAGCAGAGCAGGCGGGTGGAGCCGGGCCGGCAGCTGGACGGTGACGTCGGCGCGGGTGGCCCCGGCCTTCTGAAGATCCGCGCCCTCCTGGCCGTCCGGGGCCCGGCTACGCAGCTGCGCCAGTCGAGGCGCTGGTGGTGGAAGCGGGCGAGGCCGCCCAGGAGGCCCGACACGGCCGACTCGCCGCCTCGGGCCCCGGTGGCCGCACCGAGCGGGGCGGCGTGCGCGGCTCCGCCCGGTGCGGCCACCGCGCCGAGGACGGCGGCAGGGCAGGCCGGCCGCGGCGCCGCTGGAGAGGCCACCCAGCGCAACCACTTAGCTGCACCAAGGAGTCGATCACCCTCCGCACGCCCGCTGATCACCCAGCCACGCGCCGCCCCCGCCGGTGCGGCGCAGGGGCGGTTCGGGAGGAACTCAGACCGCCGCCCGCGCGGGGCCGTCGGCCGGGGAGCCCTGCGCCGGGTCGATCCGGTTGTCCGCGCTCAGGACGTCGCCGGTCAGGGGTGATCCGGATGCGCGTCGCAGCGCGCCGACGGCGGGGTCGGAGATGGAGACCGTGAGCCGGTAGGGCGGGTCGCCGATGATGGTGTTCGACGAGTCCAGCGGTGCCACGAGCACCCGCTGGAGCGCGAAGCCGTCGTACCCCGGGCACAGCGCCTGCGCGGGGAGCGTGACCCCCGCCGATCCGCCGCTGCCCGGCGTGATGCGGACCTTGCCTTCCGGGGACGGGACCTCGTCATCGGAGAGCGTGACCGGCAGGCCGTACGCACCGCCGACGATCCCCTCGGGTCCTTCGATCTCCACGGCCACGCCCTCCGGGCCGAGCGGGCCCGACAGTTCGAGCTCGCGCTCCGTGCCGGGGCCCAGTAGCAGATCGATGGTGAACTCCCCCTGGTCGTCGACCCCGTGTCGCCCGAAGCCGTAGGAGCCGAGGACCAGCTGCGGGCCCGGTGTGCGGCGACCCCGCCGTTCGCCCCGGCCGGTGGGCTCGGGGACAGGTGTGACCGGCGGTGTGAAGTGGTGGAAGTTCTTGGTACCGCACCGGCTCCCGATGAACGTGCCGCCGCCCGGCAGCGCCGCGTCGGTCGTCGGCCTCGGCGCAGTCGTGGGCAGGGCCGGGGCCGGAGGCCAGGCCGAGAAGGCGGGCCCAGCGGCAGATGCCGGCCCCGGAGAATCGGACCGGTTCGGGTCGAGCCACGGATTCCGGTAGGTGACCAGGCCGCCGACCGCGGCCACGAGCACTACCCACGGGATGAGGTTCCGCGCCTTTTCGTTCATGTACGCCCTCCCAGACAGCGGGACACCTTATCGGACTCCCACCACATATGATCAACTGCTTGATCTCGTCCTTCGGCAGGCCCGAACCCTCACGAGGCGGCGGCGGGCTGTCAGGGCTACGGCTCGCGGGGGCGCAGAGCGTCGCTCTACCGCGGACCAGTCGGTTGAATTCCTCGGCGTGGACAGGATGTTGGCCTCGAACGCCGTACTGGCTGGTTCCTCGTACTGGATCATGGTGCGGTCATGCGCCGGTGGCGCTCTCCTCGGGAGTGCACGGACGCGTTCGGTGCATCCTGGCCCTGCGACATCCTGCTCGCGGCACCCTGCTCGGCCGTAAGGTCCTCGTGCGGTTCGCGGACCGGCCCCGGGCGAGGGGCGGCGGCCCGGCCGCTCCACCGGCACACGACGCAGCACCCCCCCCCCGCCGCAGGAGCGGCGGGGGGGTGCTGCGCTTCTCGATGAAGTGCTTGAAGCGCTTGCCATCGCACGCGCCGGACCTCCGAGTACGTGGCCGCCCCTGCGAGTCCGACCACGCGGCCCCTGAGGTCGCCACGGGGATCCCGCTCCCACCGTCCGGCGCCTCCTGCTCCTCCGCGGCGCCGATAAGCGGGCTTCCGCCGTACAGGGGGCCGGCCGGGCACGCACGGCGCACGATGCGCGAGCACCGCACGGCACCGTCACGGTCGAACGGCGGCGGTCCGCCCACGCACGTCAGCGGCGCGGGCGCATCTCGGAGTGGGCGAGCGACGCGGCGCCCCTTCCGGGACGCCTCCCTCCCGGCACCGAGCCAGGATCGGCCGGAGTCGGCGGTGGAGGCTGGACAGCTGAAACGTCACACCGCGCGCGACCCGCGACCCGGCCCGATCACTCCAACGCCAGGGACCGCGGGAGTCACAGATCCGACGCCCGCGGAGGTGGCCCGCTGAGCCGTCATCCGCACCGCCGCCCGGCGGCCGCTACCGGGCGGTGCTCTCCGGGGTGATCGTGTAGATCTCCACCTCGCCGAGGTAGAGCAGGTCGTGGACGTACTCGTCGAAGTCGTCGTACAGCAGGTTCTCCGTCCAGATCCGGTGGTCCATGATCCACGTGACCAGGGCCCCCCGGTCGTCGAGGGCGAGCAGCCGGTCCAGTTCCTCCTGTGCGGAGCGGGCCTCGTCCGGACCGATCGAGTCGTGCTCGCCGGCCACCGCGCGGGCCAGCGTGGCGTCGATCTCGTCGCCGTAGCGCAGCACGGTCTGCTGTGCGAGCGCCCGCTTCGTCGCCGCGGCCGAGAGGATGCCGAACGGGTGCGAGGCGTAGGTGCCGTCGGGCAGCTTGACGGTGTTCTCCCGCTCGAAGTCGCTGCCTTCGGCCTTCGGGTCGGCGTTGACGAACGCCACCCGGCTCCCCGGCGGAGCCAGGCGCAGCAACTGCGGCTCGTCCGTGTCGACGACGGGCTCAAGTGTTCGGAGGCGGTCGGAAGCGGGGGTGCGCAACCGGAACTCGGCGCCCTGCGAGTCCCTGAACCAGAGCTTGCGGTGAGTCAGCCCGGTGGATCCGTGCTCCTTGAGATCGAACGGCCGCGCGACCCGCCGGTCGAAGGCGTCGCTCCCGACCGCCTCGGCCCACGCGCCGAGTTGGACGGCTTGCACGAACGTGGCGCAGTCCAGCGTCCAGGCGGCGGAGTGGTCCACCAGGTCGCGCACCGCGCTGTACGGCGAACTGCCGGTGCGCAGCCGAAGGAAGGCGTCGTCCCCGTGCCCCTGTTGCACCCAGTTCAGGCGGTTGAACGTCTTGTCCCGACCGCTGTTCTCGAACACGGGCCTTCCGGCGAGGATGCTGCGCGCGGTGAGGTCGACCTGCCCCCGGTAGGCGTAGGCGTAGCCGTCACCGCCGACGAGGCAGCCGCCCAGGCTCACCAGGACGGCGTCCAGCGAGGAGAACTCCGTCCGGCCGGCCTCTGCCAGCTCCGGCAGTGCGGCGACATAACCGGCGTGCCAGAGCACGTCGCTGCCCTTCTCCGCCGCCAACCCCGCGATCCTGGCGAGAAGTTCCTGTGCCGTGTAGCGCTGCCCAGCAACCGTGAACACCACTGCCCCCCATCCGCTTCGAGCGACTCCACTCCCCTGCGGTGGGACACTAGTGACACCCCGTCACCCTGTCTACGCGATCCGCGGATCCCGGGCGGTGCCGGGCACGCCCGGGCGGTGCCGCGCGGCGCCTGGCGGGACGGGCCCGGTCGCCGCGCGGGACGCACCGTCAGCGGTGACCCAGCACGTTGACCACGCGCCCGCTGGGGTCGCGGACGAAGAACCGTCGTACGCCCCACTCCTCGTCCCGCAAGGGGTGAACGATCTCGGCACCGCTCTCCCGCATGAGCGCGTAGGCCGCGTCCACGTCGTCCACCTCGACGCTCATGTCGGGTGTGACCGGC
>NZ_JBHWUI010000116.1:0-26917 GCF_042737525.1 Kitasatospora sp. NPDC059973
GACCGGGACCGTCCGGTCGGTGCACGGCTCCGGCGTGTCCGGGGTCCGTGGGCGGCGGCGTCGATCGGCCGGCGAACCGTCTCCGGGCCGGCGGAGCGCAGCGGGTGCGAAGGGCGCGGCGGGACGGACGGCGAAGGCCCCGCAACCACCCGGACGTGCCGGGCCGTTGCGGGGCCTGAGAGCCGTGGAGGCCTCGGGTGGTGCGGCGGGCGGTCAGCCGGCGGTCCGGGCGCCCGCACCCCGGAAGTGCTCGACGAGGACCTGCATGACGTCCTTGCTCCGCTCGCTGATGAAGAAGTGCCCGCCCTCGAACACCCGCAGGTCGAGCTCCGCCGTCGTGTGCTCGGCCCAGGCCTTCGCCTCGTCCAGGGTCGTCTTGGGGTCGTTGTCGCCGGTCAGCACGGTGATCGGGCTGTTCACCGTGATCCCGGGCGCGCAGCGGTAGCCCTCGACCGCCGTGTAGTCGGCCCGGAGGGCGGGCAGCGCGGCCCGCATCATCTCCTCGTCCCCGAGCAGGGCCGACGCGGTGCCGCTCAGCCGGCGGACCTCGGCCAGGATGGCGTCGTCACTGCGGAAGGTGTTCTCCTGCCGGACCGTCGACGGCGCGCGGCGCCCGGAGGCGAACAGCCGCACCGGAGCGTGCCCGTCGGCCTCCAGTCGACGGGTCAGCTCGAACCCGATGACGGCCCCCATGCTGTGGCCGAGGAAGGTGAGCGGGAGTTCCGGCTGGCGCCGGAGCACCTCGTAGAGGCGGTCGACGAGGACCGCCAGGTCGTCGATGGCCGGCTCCATCCGCCGGTCCTGCCGTCCCGGGTACTGGATGGCGAGGACGTCGACCGCGGGGCTCAGTGCCGCCGAGACCGGAAGGTAGAAGGAGGCCGAGCCGCCCGCGTGCGGGAGGCATACGAGTCGGGCGGTCGCGTTTTCGGCAGGGTGAAAACGTCGGCACCACAGTTCATCTCCGGGCGAAGGCCGAGACATGCCACTCCAGAAGGTCGTCATACCGGATTGTCAATTGAACCCGAACATAGCGAATTGCCGGAACGGCGGCAAGGAGATCGGCGGGCCCGGCCCCGCGTTATCCGCTCAACTGGCGAGCGGGCGACAGTTGAACGGTGGCCGGGCGGCCGGCCGACTGGTATTCCTTTGAACCGAGGGAGCGTGGCTGCCTGTTGCGTTGCCCCGATGATCCCGGTTACTGTTCCAAAATACGCGGCGACATTGAGAGGTGACGTACGTGGGACACAAGTTCTCTCTGGTGCTCAGTCGGGAGATCTCCGACGAGGAATCGACGATCCTGCAGGACGCGGGTTTCGCCGGCGCGACTTTCTCGACCGATGCGCTTCCGACCAACGCGGAGGTCCCGGTCACGAGGATCGAGTTCGACGACGAGGTCGCGCCCTCCCTGGCCGAGGCCATCGAGTCGGCCCTGGAGACGGTGAAGACGGTTCCGGACCTCACGGTCCCGGGCCTCAGCGTCCCGGCGGTGCCGCAGGCGCCGGTCGAGGAGGCGGCCGCCGAGGCGGCCTAGCCTGTCGGCACGAGACGAAGAAACCGCCCAGGTGGCGGTGGGTGTGAACGCGGCGGAGCTCCGGCCGAGGGTGAACTTTCGAGTCACCCCGACCGGAGCTCCGCCGCGTTTTCCGTGCGGCCGGCGGCCGTCCGCCGCGGCCGTCCGGTCGAGCACCTCCGGCCACGCCGTGGAGCACCCCCTGCCATCCCGTCGAGCACTTCCGGCCCTCCCCGGGCAGGGGCCGGCCGCGGCCTGAGCAGGCCGGTAGGAGGGGGGAATCGGGGGGCCCTTACATCCGGTGAGGGGACCCCTATATCCCCAGGCGGAAGCTTCCGGGGCGGTGTCCGGGGCTGCTAGCGTGCGGTTCTGGTTAATCCGATCGAACGCTATTGACTTTTGGGGGTCGGTGCGACGTTCCTCCGGCTGCCGACCTGCCGGAACAGACAGCTTCCGCTTCCGCTGCAAATGACTCGACCGAGTTGTCATGGGGGTGCAGTATGGGACTTCTAGCCCACAGTGTCATGCCGCTCAGAATTGATGAGCACTGGATTGGCGAGTCGGAAATCGTCTCGGTTCCGATCATGCAGATCCTGCCCGGGGACTCACCGCGTCTGGAGGGTGAGGACAAGATTCACGTCCTGCGGCTGGCGGCGATCGAGAGTCCGCTGCCGCCGATTCTGGTCGACCGGCGGACGATGCGGGTGATCGACGGAATCCACCGGCTGATGGCGGCCTCCCTCAAGGGGCGCCACACGATCGACGTCAGGTTCTTCGACGGCAGCAGCGAGGAGGCGTTCCTCAAGGCGGTCGAGTCGAACATCGAGCACGGCCTTCCGCTGTCGCAGGCCGATCGCAACGCGGCCGCGCTGCGGATCCTCAAGTCGCACCCCACCATGTCGGACCGCGCCGTCGCCAAGTCGACCGGACTGGGCGCCAGGGCGGTCGCCGAGCTGCGCCGCTCCTCCGACTGCGTGCCCGCCTCGAACTTCCGGGTGGGGCGCGACGGCAAGGTCCGACCGCTGAACGGCGCGACGGGGCGGCTGCGGGTGGCGGAGCTGATCAGGGAGAACCCCGAGGCCTCGCTGCGCCAGGTGGCCCGGTCGGCCGGCGTCTCGCCCGCGACGGCGCTCGACGTGCGCCGGCGGCTGGAGCGCGGGGAGGGTCCCGTGCCCTGTCAGCGGACCCCCGCCGGCACCCCGGCGGGCTCCGCCCGGGACCAGCAGCCGGACCGCACCCCGGTCGTCGTCGGTCCGCCCTCGACCGTCACGCTGGAGAAGCTCATGCGGGACCCGTCGCTGCGGCAGAACGAGCTGGGCCGGCGGCTGCTGCGGATGTTCAAGGAGAACGTGCTGGGCGCCAAGGAGATGTCGGACATCTGCGCGTCCGTGCCCTCGCACTGCATCGAGCTGATCGTCCAGCTCTCCCGTCAGAACTCCCAGATCTGGGAGGACTTCGCCCAGGAGCTGAACCGGCGGGCCCAGGTCGTCGCCGCCGAGTAGGGCGGCAGGGGGCCGGACGGTGTCCGGGGGCGCCGCGGTCCGCGCGCCCCCGTGCGGGCTCAGGCGGAGCGCCTGCTGATCAGACCGAGGAACGCCTCCAGGGCGTCCTGGTCGACGCGGAGGTTCTCGGCCAGGACCTGGTGCCGCGCCAGCAGCGAGGTGACCTTCCCCAGGGCCTCGTCCGTGCCGGTCACCACGACGTGGTCGCCCTGGCGGTTGACGCCGCTGACCTCGGGCAGCCGCGCCAGCAGGCGGTGGTCGAACGGGGCGGAGGGGCGGAACTGGATCCGCTGCCCGCTCCGGACGCGCTCCAGCAGCCTGGCCGGCGTGTCGGTGACGGTGAGCCGGCCCCGGTCGATCAGCGCGACCCGGTCGCACAGCCGCTCGGCCTCCTCCCAGGAACCGGTGACCAGCAGGATGGTGACGCCACTGGCGCGAACGGCCTCGATCAGCTCCCAGGTGTCTCGCCGCGACCGCGGGTCCAGCCCGGTGGTCAGCTCGTCGAAGACCGCCACCTTCGGGTTCCCGACCCGCTCCAGCGCGCTCGCCAGCACCTGGTCCGGCCGCTGGTCCGGCCGCTGGTCCGGCCGACCGGACGCCGGACCGGCCACCTCGGTCCCGTTCCCGGCGGTCTCGGTCCCGTTCCCGGTGGTGAAGCCGAGCGCGTCCATGAGCCGCTGCCAGTCGCCGGGGTCGCGGTAGAACGAGCTGAAGAGCGACAGCGCCTCCGCGATCCGCGGGTGGTCGGGTGCCCGGTCGTCCTGGAGGCGGGCGTCGATCTGCCGCGTCACCCCGGTCCGTTCCGGCCGGGGATCGCGGCCGAGCACCTCGATCCGGCCGCCGTCCCGGTCCCGGAGCCCTTCGAGGCATTCCAGGATCGTGGTCTTGCCCGCACCAGCCGGCCCGAGAATCCCGAAGATCTCACCTTCCTCGACGGAGAAGGAGACGTCATCGACCGCGACCCGGTCACCGTACGTCTTGTGCAGGTTCCGCACCTCGATCACCACGGACATCGGTTGTCCTTTCGAATGCTGGCTGCGCGTGCCGGTGTCGGCCCGGACTGGAGAACCTACGGTTCGCCCGGCCCCGCGGCCACCCCGCTATGCCCCGTACGCAGTGGGCCTACCCCCACCGGCTTTCCTGACTGTTCGATTTCAAGACGCCCCAGGGATATCCCGCCGAATCGATTCCGTGCACAAGACGACCGGTGGAATGGGCAGGAGGAGGGAAAACGATCGGAAATCGCCGAGTCCGGGGGAGAGGCGAGTGTGCTCCCGGCGGATCGGTCGAACGGACCGGCGAGCGGAACGACCTCGGTGCACGAACCACGGGAAGGCGGGGAACCGGACACCGGGCGCCGGCCGTGCGGTGGCGAACCCCTGACTTCGCGACCGGCACCCCTGTTCCGGGGCCCGCGAACAGGGGTCGGGGACGCCGCCACCCCTAAGGGGTGGCCGAGTGGCTCCTGGCCGCCGCCCGCGCGCCCTACTGTCGGAGCCGAAGGTCCCGGAGCGACCACCGCAGTGGACGGCGTCGAGCGGACGCTACCGAACCGACCGCCGGAGGAGCCGTGAGCAGCATGCCGTCCCCAGCGGCCGAGCGGCCGACGGGCCTGCCCGCCGTCGCCCGGGCGCGGGGGCACGCGACGGCCCTCGGCCGGCTGGCGGTGCTGGCCGTCCTCGTCCCGCCCGCGCTCGGACTGCTCGTCACGACCCTGATCGGCTTCGTGCTCTGGTTCTGCCTCGGGGTCTTCCCGCTGTTCCCCGCGGTCACCGGACTCACCAGGGCGGCGGCCGGCCTCGCCCGGCGGCTGGCCGGGGCGTGGTCCGGGGTGCCCGTGCCGTCGCCCTACCTGCCGCGCCCGGAGCCGGAGCGCCCGCCGCCCCTCCGGAGGACGACCACGGGGGAGCACCAGCGGAGCGGCCGGCCCACCGGGGACACCCGCACCGTCCGCTGGCTCTGGACCGACCCGGCGACCTGGCGGGACTACCTCTGGGTGCTGCTGAACCCGCTGATCGGCGGTGCGACCGCCGCCGTCCCGCTGCTCCTGGTCGGCTGCGGCCTGGCCGGCCTCGCGCAGCCGGCCCTGCACACCGCCCTCCTCCCGCTGGACGGCGCCGACACCGCGCTCCTCGGCTTCGCCCTGGCGGCGGCCGGCCTCGGTCTGGCGGAGCGGGTGCTACGCCTGCACGGCCGCTGGACCCGCGCCCTGCTCGGGCCCACCGAGCGGGCCGCGCCGACCTCTCTGTTCGGGCCCACCGAGCGGGCCGCGCCGACCGGCCGGGGCGGCCCGCCGGTCGGGGGCCGCCCGGACCTCGGCGAGGCCCGGGCTCCCGAACTGCGCCGGATCGAACGCGACCTGCACGACGGCGCCCAGGCCCGGCTGGTCGCGGTCGGCCTGCGCCTCGGCGCGGTCGGGGCGCTGATCGACCACGATCCGCAGGCGGCGAAGGAGCTGGTGTCGGAGACCCAGGCGAACGTCGTCCGGGCCCTCCAGGAGCTGCGCGACCTGGTCCGGGGCATCCACCCCCCGGTCCTCGCCGAGCGGGGACTCGTCGCCGCGGTGCGCGCCCTCGCCCTGGACGTCCCGCTGAAGGTCGAGGTGCGGGCCGACGTCCCCGGCCGGGCCGAGGTGCCGGTCGAGTCGGCCGTCTACTTCGCCGTCAGCGAGGCGCTCGCCAACGCCGTGAAGCACGGCGGTGCCCGGCGCGCCAGCGTGGAGTTCTCGCACGCCGCCGGGCGGTTGCGGGCCGAGGTGGCCGACGACGGCCACGGCGGCGCGGACCCCCGGCTGGGCAGCGGGCTGCGGGGCATCCAGTGCCGGCTCGCCGCGTTCGACGGCACGCTCACGCTGAGCAGCCCGCCCGGCGGCCCGACCCGGCTGACCATGGAGCTGCCGTGCGCGCTGTCCGCGCCCGGGGCCGCCACCTCGGGCGGGGCGGGCCGCCCCTGCCGCTGACCGCCCACGGGTGCGCGGCCGCCCCGGGCACCGATCGCGAGAAATCCCGCACCTAAGCGGGGCTTTAGCGGTCCGCGCGACCATCGGGCGTACGACGGGCCCGGTGTGCGGGATCCGCAGGACCGGAGACGACCCGAGGGGGGTGTCATGTCACGTTCCGTCAGCACTACCGGGCGCGCGCGGGCCCGGGCCGCCGTGCGCTGCGCTCCGGGGCGTCGACGGACCCACCGCGCCGCGACCCCTCACCGCGCCGCGACCCCTCACCGCGTCCCCGCCCCTCACCGCGCCCTCCCGCAGGCGCGCGGCCCCGCAACGACCCACCCAGTTCTGGAGCGACGAGCATGACCGACCCGGGAAACTCCACGATCGGACCGCCGGTCGGCCGGCCCAGGCGGGTGGCCGCCCTCGGCGGGTCCTGGGACGGGGTGCGCGCCGACCTGGCCGCGTACGGCACCGCCGTGGTCCACGCCGATCTCGCCGACCTGGTGCCCGTCCCCCCGGGCAGCGGGGAACCGCGCGGGCCGCTCGACCGGGACCGGTCGCGCTACCTGGACCTCGCCCACCCCGAGGTGCGCCACCGCCACGCCGCCTCCAGGGCGCTGCTCGAACACGCCGCCGCCGCCCTCCCGGACGGTGGCCCGGACGCCCCGGAGCTGGCGTACGGCCCCACCGGCCGGCCGTACCTGCGCGGCTGCGACCGGGTGGACATCAGCCTCAGCCAGGCCGACGGCCTGCTGCTGCTGGGCATCACCACCCGGGGCCTGATCGGGGTGGACGCCGAGCCCGCCGAGCGCCCGATGCACCAGGGCGGCCTGAGCCGCCAGGTGTGCACCGCGTACGAGCTGATCACGCTGGCGGCGCAGGCCGAGGAGGAGCGCAACCCGGCCCTGGTGCGGCTGTGGACCCTCAAGGAGGCGTACCGGAAGGCGACCGGGCAGGGCATGCGGTTCGACTTCACGGAGTTCGGCTTCGGTCCGGACGGCCGGCCCGTCCCGGTGCGGCGACCCGACGGCAGCACCGGGACCGGCGAGGAGTGGGGGTTCCACACCTTCGAACTGGACAGCGGGTACCGGGTCGGCGTCGCGGTCTACGACGCCGGGCCCGGCCCCCTCGAAGACATGAATATGACAACCGGGCCCGACCACGACCGCGCGTGATGCGAGCCCGTGCCCGGTCAGGCGGGCGGCTTCGGCGGCGGTTCGGCGCCCGCCGGCCCCTTCCCGAGCAGACCCGCCATCGCCACGTTGTACCCGGCCTGGAAGCGGCTGGTGGCCTCCAGCTCCTCGGTGATCTCCGATATGTGACGACGACAGGTGCGCACCGACATGCCCAGCCGGCGTGCCACCATCTCGTCCTTGTAGCCCCGGGCCATCAGCCGGATGATCGACTGCTTGAGGTCGTCCGTGGTCGGGGTGTCGTAGACGAACGGGGTCGCGCTGTCCCACAGGTGCTCGAACACCGCGCAGAGGAAGGCCACCAGGGTCGGCTCACGGACGATCGCCGCGCCCGTCGACTCCTCCTCGTCCGCGGTGCGCACCGGCAGGAACACCGTCTCGCGGTCGTAGATCAGCATCCGGTCGATCACTTGGTCCGCGGTGCGGATCTCGGCACCCATCGCGGTGACGTCACGGACGTACGCCTTGGTCGGGAGGTCGCTGCGGGCGGTGTGCTGGTAGATGGTGTGCATCCGCACCCCGCGCTCCAGCATGCCCTCGGCGGACTTGCGCGCGGCCGGCAGCAGCGTGGAGGGGCGGGCGCCGCCCGGCTGGACGGTGAGCACCTCCTTGCGACAGGTCTGCCCCAGGTGGTCGAGCATGTTCTGGATCGCGTCGACGTCGGTGACCACGTCGAACGCCTCGAACCGGTTGCGCAGCCGGCGGCCCTCGAAGTACAGGGGGCTGAGCGACAGCAACTTGCTGCGGACGTCGGTGACCGCCTGCTGCAGGTCGCGGATCTGATGCTCCGCCGGCCCGACCAGGTCGGCCGCGGCCACGTCCGGGCTGACCGGCACCAGGACGTTCGGGTCGCCCGGTCTCGGCTGCAGCAGGTGCATCAGCCGCAGCACCTGCTCGATGCGGCTGACCTCGGCCTCGTCCAGTTTCAGCACGGCGGCGATGGCATTCCGGTCGAAGCGGCCCGACTCGACGGCGTGTCCATAGGCGCTCGCACTCAGATCGTCTAGTTCGGCGAAGCCGGTCTGAAGCTGTGGGTGTCCGAACACTCTGAAGCCCCCGTCGGAATGCGAAGTTCCTGCCATGCAACTTTACGCCATGGTGATCCGCTCGGACCGGGCGTTGTCCGCGCGGCAGAGTAGAGCCCAGGCAAGCGGTGAAAGGCTGTGCGGCCGTCGCCCTGCCGGAGTTTCCGACCTGTTCCGACTGCTTGGGGGACAAGATGAAGGTCTCGACCATCAGGATTCGGGTGGCGGCGAAGAGCGCCCTGCTCGCGGTGGGTGTCGCAACCCTGCTCGGGCTCGGCCACAGCTCGGCCTCCGGCGTCGGTGTCACCGGCCCCGGAGACGACCGCTGGGGGATCACCCACCTCATACCGTCCCCCGTCGCGAGCGACGACTGGGGCCTGAAGAAGGAACTGCTCCTCAAGGCCGCCGACGCGCGCCTGGGCTTCAAGGTCACCGCGTCCGAGGACGACGACCGCTGGGGCTGATCCCCCGCGAACACCCGTCGGACCGGCCGGGGGTGCGGGGCAGTGCCCGGATGCCCCCGGCCCGGCCGGCGGCCGACCGGCGCGGCCCCGCCCGCCGGCTGACGGACCGCCGGGGCGGGCGCGGTGAGTCGTTCCCCGCCCGCCGTTCCGGGCCGCGCGCTCCACCCGTCGTCGGTGGGTCCGCCGCCGCCCGCCGGAGCGCGCCCCCGCCCGCCGGTCACGACCCGCTCCGAGCGCCCCGAGGTGTGTACTCCCTCGCCCCGGCGCTCGCGCCGCCGCCGGTGCCCTCCCCGGCCCGCGGCCCGCGCCGCTCTCCGGTCCCGGCCCGCACGTCACGCACCGGGCGGCCCGGCGGCCCGCCGTCGAACTCCGCGCTGCCGCGGCCCGACCGGTCGTCGCCGCCGACGTCGGCCGACCCGCCGCCGCCCGTCCCGGACCTGACGGCCACTCGCCCCGGACGTGGCGCCCGGCAGCCTCCCGCCCGCCGGTGCGCCGGCGCCCGGGTGCCACCCCTTCCCCGAAACCCGCCGGAACCACCGCGTCCGGTCGCGGCAGGCCGCTCCGCGCGCAGGCCGGGCCGCGCGCAGACCGCTCCGCGCGCAGGCCGGGCCGCGCGCAGACCGCTCCGCGCGCAGGCCGGTCGGCTCGTAGGCCGATCGGCGGGCAGGCCGGTCCACACCCAAGCCGGTCCGCGCGCAGGCCGGTCGGACCCCGCCGTACCCGACCCGAGCCCTCGTCACCCCGCCCCGGACAGCCCCCGTCGAGGCGGGGGGAAGTTGTTGCCGTGCAGCTTTCGGACGGCCCCCGGCGGCCCGTCCGGGCGGCCCCGCCTGCCTAGACTCGAACCGCCGGCGGATCACTTTCCGGCTGGCAAGTCTCAACCGCGCCCACGACTCTCCGGCGATCGCCGTGAGGCGGGCGCGCCGACCGTGACGCGGACGAAGCCGGGGGCCGAAAGTGCTGATGGACCGTGAACGAGAACTGGCCGTACTGGACTCCGCCCTCGCGGACAGCCTGCAGGGAACCCCCAGGATCGTCCTGATCGAGGGCGCGGTCGGCTGCGGGAAGAGCGAACTCGTCGAGACGGTCGCCGAACGCGCGGCCGCCTCCGGTGCGGTGGTGCTGCGCGCCATCGGCACCGCCGTCGAGCACGACCTCCCGCTCGGTGTGCTGGGCCAGCTGCTCGCCGCCGCCCCCGCCGGATCCCTGCCGGACCCGGCGGGGGCGCCGGACCCGTCCCGGATCGACGTGATGCAGTCCCTGTGCGCCGCCGTGCACCGGCTGGCCGAGACCACGCCGGCCGTGATCTGCATCGACGACCTGCACCACATCGACGACCTGTCCTGCCAGTACCTGCTCCACCTGGTCCGCCGCACCCGCGCCGCCCGCGTCCTGCTGGTCTGCACCGAGTCGGTCCACGAGCGCGGCGACGACCCCGTCTACGGCACCGAGTTGCTGCGCCAGCGCAGCTTCGTCCGGATCCGGGCCGAGCGGCTGCGCCCCGAGGCCGTCGACCGGCTGGTCCGCACGGAACTCGCCGCCTCCCCGGCCGACGGCAGAACCCCGCCGCCCGCCGACGCCGCCGGCGGCAACCCGCTGCTGCTGCGCGCCCTGATCGAGGAGCACCGGGCCGGCGGCCGCGCCCCCGAACTCGGCGGCGCCTTCACCCAGGCCGTCCTCGCCTGCCTGACCCGCTGCGGACCGGTCGCGCGCCGCCTCGCCGAGGTGGTCGCGGTCCTCGGCGAGCTCGGCTCGCGCGAACTGGCCGTCCGCCTGCTCGGCGGCACCGACGGCGCCGTCGTCCGGGGCAGCGCCACGCTCGGCGCCGCCGGCATCCTGGACGGCTACCGCTTCCGCCACCCCGTCGCCCGGCAGGCGGTGCTCGACCGGATGGACCCGGACGACCGGGCCGCCCTGCACCGCCGCGCCGCCGAACTCGCCTACCAGGACGGCGCCCCGAGCACCGCCGTGGCCGCCCAGCTCCTCGCCGTCGGCCCCACCGAGCTGCCGTGGGCGGTGGCGGTGCTCTCCACCGCCGCCGAGCAACTGCTCGCCGACGGCGCGACCGACCGGGCCGCCGCCTGCCTCGAACTCGCCCACCGCGGCCGGGCCGACGACGAACAGCGCGCCCAGTTCCGCACCATGCTCGCCGCCATCACCTGGCGGACCAACCCCAGTGCCGCCGAGCGCAGCCTCGCCGGACCGCTGGAGACCCTCAGGGCCGGCCGGCTCGGCCCGGCCCGGCTCGGACCGCTCGCCCGGCTGCTCACCGAACAGGGCCGGATCGACGAGGCCGGCCAGGCCCTGGAACGGCTGGCCGCCGCCCGCGCGGCCGAGCGCGCCGGACAGCCCGCCCGGCTCGGCCGCGGCGCCGACCCGCTGGACGGCCTCTCGGCGTTCCCCCGGTGGGCCGGCCCGGCCCCGTCGGCCGCGGGCGCCCGGCCCGGCGAACCGCTGCCCGCCCGCACCCAGGGGCCCGCCACCCTGTGGGCGGTCCCCGAGTACACCGCGGACGGGGCGGCCGGGGCCGCGGCCGAGACCTTCCTGCGCGGCGCCACGCTAGGCGACGGCACCGCCGCCCCGATCGTGCAGGCCGTCCGGGCGCTGCTCGCCACCGACGGCCCGGCCCGCGCCCTGCCCTGGTGCCAGGTGTTCCTGGAGGAGGCCGTCCGGCGCGGCGCACCCGGCTGGCAGACCACCTTCACCGCCCTGCACGCCGAGGCCCTGCTCCGGCAGGGCGACCTGGCGGGCGCCCAGCAGCGGGCCGAGGCCGCCCTGGCCTTGCTGCCCGAACGCGGCGGCAGCGTCTACGCCGGGGGCGTGGCGGCCACCCTGATCCGGGCCGCCACCGCCGCCGGCCGCCACGACACCGCCGCCCGCGAACTCGGCCGCCCGCTGCCCGAAGGCCTGACCGGCAGCATCCACGGCCTCGCCCACCTGCGGGCCCGCGGCGAGTACCACCTCGCCACCCACCGCTTCCACGCCGCACTCGGCGACTTCCTCGACATCGGCCGCAGCCTGAAGCGCTGGGGCCTGGACCGGCCGCTGCTGATGCCCTGGCGCAGCGGCGCGGCCGAGGCACTGATCCGGCTCGGCGAAGTCCCGCAGGCCGCCCGGCTCATCGCCGAGCAGCTCGCCCACCGGGACGCCGCCCACCCGTGGATCTGCGGACTCACCCTGCGCGTACGGGCGGGCCTGTGCGAGCCCCGCGAGCGGCACGCGCTGCTCGCCCGCGCGGTGGACGAGCTGCACGAGGCCGAGGACCGCTACGAACTCGCCCGCACGCTCGCCGACTTCGCCCGGGTGCTGAAGGAACTCGGCGAAACCAACCGGGCCGGCATGGTCGGCCGCCGCGCCTGGCAACTCGCCAAGGAGTGCGGCGCCCAGGCCCTGTGCGAGCAGATCACCCCCGGCCCCGGCGGACCCGGCGGGCCGTCCGAGGACACCCGGTGCGGGGGCGTCGACTTCGCCGAACTCCACGCCAGGCTCAGCGACTCGGAGAAGCGGGTGGCGATGCTCGCGGTGCACGGCCACACCAACCGCGAGATCGCGATGAAGCTCTACATCACCGTCAGCACGGTCGAGCAGCACCTCACCCGGGTCTACCGCAAGCTCAACATCACCTGCCGGCGGGAACTGCCCGCGGAACTCCACCTGCTCGGCTCGGGCGGCCGGGTGTGACGGCCCGGCGGACCGGGTGACGGGAGTCCGGCACCGCGGTGAACAGCGAGGACCGGCGGCGGGAGCCCCCCGGGCCCGCGGCGTCGGCCGGACCGGCCGACCGCCGGACCGGCCCGGTGCGACGCCGCGCCTACCCACGGAGACACCATGACGACGCACACCGGTCCGCCGGACGCGGCCCTGCCCGAGGTGCTGCGCACCGGCATGCTGGCCCGGGTCGAGGAGCGGCTGCGGGGTCAGCTCCATGCCGAGCACGCTCGCTGCCGGGCCGTCGACCCGCCGGCCGCGGGCATGGTGGAGGCGCTGGCCGACCTGGTCGCCGCCGGTGGCGAGCGGATCCGGCCGACCGTGCTGCTCACCGGCTACCTCGCGGCGGGCGGCGATCCGGCGGGCGGCCCCGCCGTCGACGCGGCGGCGGCCCTCGAGCTCCTCGACACCTGCTACCTGATCCGCCGGGACGCCCGGGAGAACGCCCCGCTCCGGCAGGGCGCGCCGACCCTGCACGTCCGGCACGCGGCCGAGCACGAGCGCAACGGCTGGTGCGGTGACGCCCAGGGGTTCGGCGTCGGCATGGCCTCCCTGATCGGGGACCTCGCGACGGCCCTCGCCGACCGGCTCGCCGCGGGCCTGCCGGACGCCGCCCGGCAGGTCTGGCACGACCTGCGGATCGGCCGGCTGGGGGGCAGTTACGTCGACTCCGAGCTGTCCAGCCGCTACCTCGCCGACCCGTGGCCGGCCGGCTGCCTCGCGGGCTGCGCCCGAGGCTGCGGCACCGGCTGGTACGCGCTCCAGCACCCGCTGCTGATGGGCGCCGCGCTGGCCGGCCGCGGCGACCTGGCGGTGGTGTACCAGGACTACGCCCGCCTGCTGCACGCCGCCTGGCGGGTGCGCGGCTTCGTCAGCGGCAGCGGGGACCGCGACTGGTACGGCGACCTGCTGCGGGAGCTGCTGCTGGGCGGCGAGGACCCGGACCGCGCCGAGCGCACCATCGGCCACCTCCTCGACCGCACCCGGCGGGTCGTCGCCGCAGCCCCGCTGACCATCGCCTGGCGCACCGAACTCGCCACCCTGGCCACGCGCCTGGCCGCACCCTGACCGGCCCGGCCGACGTTTGATCTCGCCCGCCCGCCGCCGGGGCACTCGGCCCGGTCCCGGCGGTCGGCTCTCCGATGCCCCTCGTTCCCGGGGTCGTTCTCGCTCGACCGCCTGGCCGTCCTCGCCCGCCCTCGGGCCGGCCGGCCCACCCCGCCGGGGCCGCCCGTCCTTCGGCTACCCGTTCGGCTACCCGTTCGGCTGCCCCGCCGGCTCGGCCCGGCGGCCGGGGGCGGGCAGGCGCCAGACGCCGGGGCGGACCTCCAGGTGATCGCCCGGGCCGGGCCGGGCGGTGCGCAGGGCGCGGTGGGCGAAGGACTCCAGCCGGCGGTCGTGGAGGGTGCGGGCGAGGTCCAGGCAGTCGGTGAAGCGGGCGTGTGCCCGGACGTGGTCACCGGCCGCGAGCGCGTGGAGTCCGAGGGCGCGCAGCACGTCGAACCGGGCCCGCGGGTCGGCCGGTCCGGAGCCGTCGGCGAGCGCGGTGGCGTGGGCGGAGGCGAGCAGGGCGTCGGCGTCGGCGCCGTCCCCGGCGTCCATCCGCAGTTCGGCCAGGCCGACCAGGGCGCGGCTCAGCTCGGCCCGGTGACCGGACTCCTCGGCGACCCGGCGGGCCAGCCCGTAGTACTCCCCGGCCTCCTCCGGGCGCCGTTGCTGCCAGGCGAGATCGCCGAGCGAGCGGAGCGTCCGGGCTTCGGCCCCGCGGTCGCCGCAGCGCCGGGCCGCGTCCAGGGCGAGCGCGTGCGTCTCGGCCCAGGCGTCCCAGGCGGCGTGCGTCTCCAGGTGGCCGTCCAGCGCAGCCACCAGCCGGAGGACGGCGGCCGGCCGCCCCGCCCGGTGGGCCTGCCGGACGGCGCGGACGAGCGCCTCCCGCTCACGGGTGAACCAGCCGGCGGGATCGTGCGGCTCCTCCCCGGTGGGCCGGGCGTGCGTCAGCACGGCGGTGACCCGCTCGGCCGCGCGCGCGTGCTCCGCACAGAGCCGCTCGATCGCGTCCCCGGTGTCCTGGGGGTCCTCCTCCTCGGTGAGCCGTTCGACGGCCAGGACCCGCAGCAGCTCGGGGAGGTGGTGGCCGGTCCGGTCGGCGGCCAGCAGCCGGTCGTCGAGCAGCCCGTCCAGCAGGCGAGCGGTCTCGGCGGGGGAGCGGCCCAGCACCGCAGCGGCCGTCGCGCGGTCGAACCGGCCGGCCGGTAGCAGCCCGAGCAGCCGGAAGGCCTGCCGCAACTCCGGCCGGGCGTCCCGGTAGGCCCGCAACAGCGGCTCCCGGACGTCGAGTTCGCCGATCCGCAGCTCGCCGAGCCGGTACCGTTCGTCCCGCAGCCGGTCCACCAGGCAGGCGACCTTCCAGTGCGGGCGCGCCGTCAGCTGGGCGGCGGCGACCCGGACGGCCAGCGGCAGCCGCCCGCACAGCTCCAGCAGTTCGCGGACGGCGGCGGGCTCGGCCGCCTCCCGCTCCGGGCCGGCGGCCGCCGCGAACAGCAGCCGCGCCTCCTCGGGGTCGAGGGTGTCCAGCAGCACCGGCCGGATGCCGCCGAGCCCGGCGGGCAGCCGGCGGGCGGTGACGATCGCGCTGCTCCCGCCGGTGGTCGGCAGCAGCGGACGCAGCTGCGCCTCGGAGTCGGCGTTGTCGAGGACCAGCAGGAGTTGACGACCGGCCAGCTGGGCCTGCCAGGCGGCGCGGAGCTCGCCCGCCCCGGCGCCCTTCGCCGGCCGTACCCCGCGCCGTCGCAGCAGGGTGGACATCGCCTCGGTGGCGCGCAACGGTCGCCCTCGTTCGGGGTGGAGGTCCAGGAAGAGCCGGCCGTCGGGGAAGGACGGGTCACTGCGGCGGGCGGCCTCCAGGGCGAACGCGGTCTTGCCGACCCCCGGCTGCCCGGCGACCGCGACGAACGATCCGGCCGGGGCGTCCCGCAGCAGCTCCTCGACCTGGGCGAGGGCCGTGCCGCGGCCCGCGAAGACCGGGTCGGCGGGCGGCATCGCCCTCTCGTGCCCGGCCCGGACGGCCACGGCGACGGCCCGGCCGCCGCCCGCCGCCGTGCGCAGCAGCCCGGGATCGCCCGCCAGGATCCGCCGGTGCAGGCGTTGCAGCGGCGGCGCGGGTTCGATCGCCAGTTCCGCGACCAGCGTCCGGCGCAGCTCGGCGAAGGCCTCCAGCGCCTCGGCCTGCCGCCCGGCCCGGTACAGGGCCAGGATCAGGTGGCCGTGCAGTTCCTCCCGCAACGGGTGTTCGGCGGCCAGCGACCTTAGTTCGGCGATCAGTTCGTGGTGCCGGCCGAGTTCGAGGTCGGCCCGGATCCGCTGGTCCAGGGCGGCGACGCCGGCCTCGGCGAGCCGGGCGGCGGCCCCTTCGAGCAGCGGCCCGTGCGGGGTGTCGGAGAGCAGCGGGCCGCGCCGGAGCGCGAGGGCCCGGCGCTGGAGGTCGGCGGCGGCGCGGTGGCGGCCGGCGGCGAGCGCCTCCCGGCCGCGCCGGTGCAGCCGCTCGAACTCGGACAGGTCGAGCCGGTCCGGCGGGACGCTGAGCCGGTAGCCCGGGGACTGGGTGCGCAGCAGCTCCCGGCCCCGGTCGGGGTCGGCGGCGTGCAGCAGCTTGCGCAGCTGCGAGACGTAGACGTGCACGGTGGCGGTGGCCGTGCGGGGCGGCTCGTCCCGCCACAGCTCGGCGACCAGGCTGTCGACCGAGACCACCCGGTCGCCGTGGACCAGCAGGGCGCCGAGGACCACCCGCAGCTTGGCCGCCCGCGGTGTGTGCGGGCCCGTGCCGCCCTCGATCTCCATCGGCCCCAGGATCCGGAACCTCACCGGGCCCACCCCTCGTACTCGCTGTGCTCTCGTGCGCCGGGTCCCCGGCGGTGACGACGGTGACGGCGGTGATGGCGGCCCGCCGGCCGGCGGCGGGTCAGAAGTCCTGCACCACGGTGGTGCGTGCCTCGGCGACGGTCCGCCGGTGCTGGGTCAGCGTCAGGGTGACCGGGACGGCCGGCCGCCCCGCCGTGTCCCGCCCGACCGGCCCGGCGACGGCCGCGCAGTGCACCGGCGGGTCCGCCTCGGCGACGCCGCGGACGCGCACGTCGCAGGAGGCCGGCAGGGTCCGCCCGGGGACCAGCCCGCCGGCGCGCCCGGCGACCAGCACCGAGGCCTGCCGCACCGCCTCCAGCAGCAGCGGCGCGGAGAGCTGACGGGGGAGGACCCAGCTGCCGAGCCGGCCGCGGGAGTCCCAGGCGGGCTCGCTCAGCACCACCTCCGCCGCCGAGGCGAGGCCGACCGAACCGGGGTCGGCGGGGGCGTCCGCCGCCCCGGGGGCGGCGCGCACCGCCCACCGCCCGGCCCGCTCGCGGGGCGGCCCGGGCGGGTCGAACGCCAGGCTCGCGGTGCCCGTCGCGCACGGCACGTCGTCGAGCGACACCTCCAGGCGGAGGTCGAGGCCGCGCGGTACCCCGTCGACCGTCGCGGTCGGGGTGGCCCGCAGCTCGGCGGTCAGCCGGGCCGGACCGCGCCCGGCCCGCCAGGCGGCCACCTCGGTCACGTCGAGTCCGAACCGGCGGAACCACCCGGGCCGGTCCGGGGGCCCGCCGAAGTACTGCCGTCCGACGAACTCGGCGGTCTCCCGGACCGCCTCGACGACCAGCAGCGGATCGTGGAAGTGGCCCGGCCCGTCGTCGGCCCCCGGGACCTCCCCGATCAGCCGGAACCGCTCCTCACCGCGGCTCGGCGCCTCCAGCAGGCAGTGGTCCCAGGACGGCGGACAGTGGACCAGGTGCCGGGCGGCCCCCGGCCCGGGCGCCCCGCGGTCCCGCACGGTGCTCCCGACGGCCATGGCCGCGCCTCCCCGGGTCGTCCGACGGCCGCCCCCTCGACAGCCCTCCCCCCAGCATGGCCCCACCGGGCGGTACGCGGGCACCCCGCCCCCGTGGCAGCAAGTTGCGCGACCGCTACTCCCACCCGGCCCGTGCCGGGGCCGGTGGACCGGGAACCGGGCGGGCGCGCGGGTCGGGCGCGGGGGGGGGGGCGTGGGCAGGCGCCGTGCGGGGTGGAGGGAGGACGGGATGGGCGGCTCGGACGCGCTGTCGGACTACCACCGCAAGCGCGACTTCGACAGGACCGCCGAACCCGAGGGCGGCGGCCGCGCCGCACCGGGCGCGCGGCCAGGGTTCGTGGTGCGGATCCACGACGCCCGCACCCTGCACTTCGACTTCCGCCTGGAGGTCGACGGCGTGCTCAAGTCCTGGGCGGTCCCCAAGGGGCCGTCCGGTGACCCGCACGACCAGCGGCCGGCGATGCCGACCGAGGACCACCCGATGGAGTACCGCGACTTCGAGGGGGTCATCGCCGAGGCCGAGTACGGCGGCGGCACGGTGATCATCTGGGACGAGGGCGGATACGAGAACCGCAGTACGGACCGGCGCGGCCACGAGCTCCCGTTCGCGGAGGCGCTCGACGCCGGTCACGCGTCGTTCCGGCTGGCCGGCCGCAAGCCGCGCGGGGACTGGGCACTCACCCGGTTCCGCGAGGACGGCACCGGTGAGCGCGCGGCCTGGCTGCTGGTGCGGCACGGTCACGGTGGTGGCCGGCCCGCCCCCGACCCCCGGCGGGCCCGCTCGGTGCGCAGCGGACGGACGCTGCGGCAGGTCGCCGAAGAGGCGGGCCGGGCCCGCATGACGAGACCCGTCAGAAGACGGGTTCCGGTGCCGGGCCCGGGCCCGGGAGGGGGCCGGGGCGGGGGTGCGGATCCGGTCCCGGGGCGGGTGTCGGCTGCGGGTCCGGACCCGGCCGGGGCGGTGCGGGCGGTACCGGGTCCGGCCCGCCCGGGCCGGGGACCGGACCGGGCAGGGGGCCGGGCTGCGGGCCGGGGCCCGGGGCCGGGGTGGGACTGGGCGGTACGGGGTCGTTCGGGGGTGTCCCCATAGGGCTGCTCCTGGGCTCGATTCGATCGTTCGGCATCGTCTTCCTCGGCACCGCCTACCCGGGCCGCGCCCGGGGACACGGGGCCGAACGGGGTTCGGCGGGCCCGGACGTCAGCCGGCCCCCGGCAGCCGTACCTCCAGGTGGCCCGAGAGCACCCTGGTCTCCAGGACCGGCTGGGGCGCGGTGGCCGGGCCGCGCACCACCTCGCCGTCCCGCAACCGGAACTCGCTGCCGTGCCAGGGGCAGCGCAGGCAGCCGGCCACCACCGTCCCGGCGGACAGCGGCCCGGACAGGTGGGCGCAGCGCTCGGCGAGCACGTGGTAGCGCTCGCCCTGGTGGACCACGACCACGGTCAGTTCGCCCGCCGTCCGGCGGACGGGCTCGCCGTCGGGGAAGTCGTCGACCGGACCGAGGCCGACCCAGTCGGGCGGCGCCAGCCGGGGCACCGCGGCGGACCGGTCGGGCCCGGCGGCCAGCCGGTAGGAGAGGTGCCCGCCGAGCGCCCCGCCGACCGAGACGGCGGTCAGCCCGGCCAGGCCGAGCAGCCGGCCACGGGCGTGGTGCCCCCGGCAGCGGGCCAGCAGCGATCCGGCGTACAGCAGCACACCGGTGGTGTTGGACAGCGCGTGCACCAGGCCGGTGCGCCGGCGCGGCGGGTCGAGTCGCGCCCAGTCCACCCAGCCGGCGAGCGCGGCCGGCCCGGCGGTCAGCAGCCCGGCCGCCACCAGGGTGCCGGCCGCCCGGCGGCCGCCCGGGGTGAAGTCCAGCAGGCCCGCGGACATCCAGCAGCCGATCGGGAGCTGGACCAGCACGGGGTGGAGCGGGTGGCCGAGCCACACCCCGTGCAGGGCGTCGCGGGACGGCCCGAGCGGGACGGACTCCACGGCGTCGGCGAGCGAGGAGGCCGGGGCGTCGAGGAACTCCCAGTGCGCCGGGGCGTCCAGCGCCCGGCGCAGTCGGCGGGACCACGGGTGCAGGTGCAGAGCTGAGGCATCCATACCGGGCGGCTTGCCGGGCACCGCTCCGCCAAACCCGAATCCGGCCGCCGGTGAAACGACACGCGGTCGGGTCCACACCGCCGGGTGCACCTTCGTCGACGGCGTTTGGGCGGGCCGCTACGGGGGACCCGCCCGGGTACCGGAGGAGTTCCGGAAGGCCCGGAGGTCCGGACGGCGGTCCCGACCGGATCGCCGGCCCGTCGGCCGTGGTGCCGGGTGATCGTGCCCGCCCCGGCCGGGTGCCGCGGGTCGGGTACGGGCCGGTCAGCCGGGGGTGGGGAGCAGGAGCCCGCCATGCGAAGCCTCGAACGCCGTTACGCGGTGACACTGCCCGGCCCGGTGGGCGGCCACGCCCCGCCCACCACCGTCGTCGTCCACGCGACCGACGCGACGGGCCCCGACGGCGAACCGGTCTGGGAGAGCGCGGACGGGAGCCTGCGGGTGGAGATCACCGGCGGCGTGGCCACCGTTCTCACGGCGCCGGCCGGCAGCGGCCGGCACCCCTGCCTCCAGGCGTACGCGCTGCCGTGATCGACGGTGTGGCGACCGACGGTGCCGTGACCGACGGCGCCGGGAACCCGACACCCGTCGGTCACGCGGGCCTCCGGCCGGTGCCGCCCTCAGGGTGCGGCGCTGTCAGCGGCCGGGAGCCCCGGCCGGTCCTCGCCGCGCCCCGCCGCCGGTGCGTCGGCGGACGACGGGGCGGCGCCCGGTGGGCCTGTGCCGTCCGTCGGGCGTCGTCGCAGGCCACCCGCACCATTTACGCCACCCTCACCGTCCCCCGCTCCCGGCCGGACCGGTTCTGCACCGCCAGGGCCCAGGACCGTCGTCCGATGCTCACCACTGCCTCCCGGTGGTCCGGGGCGGGCGCCACCCGCCCGCCGATGCCGCGCGGCTGCCCGAACCGGACGCCACCAATCCGGCATGCCGGGCGCGAAGCCGGGTACCCGCCGGCTCCCGGGGGCGCGCAGGGGTGCCGGCGGCCGCGGCCCCGCGCACGGGCTGCGCCCGCCCACCGAACGGCCGAGCCCCGAGGAACGTCTCCGCCCACCCAATCCCGACCTTCAGGAGGAACGATGACCAGCGACACCAAGGTCCTCGCGATCGTGACGAACTACGGGGTCGAACAGGACGAACTCCTCGTCCCCGCCCAGCACCTGCGCGACGACGGCGTGCGGGTCGACATCGCCGCCCCCACCACGGACGACATCCGCACGCTCGTCGGGGACGAGGAGCCGGGGGAGCGGGTGCGCCCGACCCACACCCTCGACGAGGTCGACCCCGCCGACTACGACCTGCTGCTCATCCCCGGCGGGACCATCAACGCGGACACCCTCCGACTCCACCGGAAGGCGGTCGACGCGGTGCTCGCCTTCACCACCTCCGGCCGCCCGGTCGCCGCCATCTGCCACGGGCCCTGGCTGCTCGCCGAGGCCGGGGTGGCGTTCGGCAAGCGGCTCACCTCGTACCCGTCGCTGCGCACCGACCTCGCCAACGCCGGCGCGACCTGGCTCGACGAACCGCTGGTCACGGACGATGCCAACGGCTGGCGACTGGTCACCTCCCGCAATCCCGGCGACCTCGACCACTTCCTGCGGGGCATCGACGTCGCCCTACGGGTGTCCGCCGGGGCCGCCGGTCCGTCCTGACCGTGGTCCGTCCCGATCGAGCGCGCTGAGGCGGCCCGCCCCACACGAGGGGCGGGCCGCCTCGACGCCCGACGGCGCCGGCCCGGGTCAGTCCGGGTCAGTCCGGGTGGGGCTCGTGCGGGAGGTCGTCCCAGCCGGGGGCGTCCTGGTCGTCGAGCTGCTCGCGCAGCCGGGCCAGGGTGGTGGTGAGCAGCCGGGAGACGTGCATCTGGGAGACGCCGATGCGTTCGGCGATCTGGGACTGGGTGCAGCCGTCCCAGAACCGGAGCTTCAGGACGGTCTGTTCACGGGCGGGCAGCTGGGCCAGCAGCGGCCGGACGGCGGTGCGGAAATCGGCGAGTTCGATGCCGGGGTCGCAGGTGCCGATGCGGTCGAGGATGGCGCTGCCGGTCTCGTCGGTGTCCTGGTCGCGCTGGGCGTCGAGGGAGTCCGGCCGGTACACGCGGCCGGCGACGAGCCCCTCGGTGGCCTGGTCCACGGTGAGGTGGAGGTCCTCGGCGATCTCCTCGGGCTGGGGGAGGCGGCCGAGCCGCTGTTCGAGGCGGTCGGAGCCGCGGGCGACGGTGAGGTAGAGCTCCTGCATGCTGCGCGGTACGCGCACGGGCCAGGAGGTGTCGCGGAAGAAGCGCTTGATCTCGCCCGCGATGGTGGGGATCGCGTAGGTGACGAACTCGACGCCGCGGCCGGGATCGTAGCCGTCGACGGCCTTGATCAGGCCGATGGTGCCGACCTGCAGGATGTCGTCCATGTCCTCGGCGCGGTGCCGGAAGCGGGCGGCGATGAAGCGCACCAGCGGCATGTTCAGCTCGATGACGGTGCCGCGCACGTAGCTGTAGGCGTGCGACTCCCGGGGCAGCGCGACCAGGCGGTCGAAGAGCGCGTCGCTCAGTTCACGGGCCTCGGTCTTGCCCATCGAGCGCAACTCGGCCTCGGTCGGCCGAGGTGGCAGGTCGGCCGGCAGGCCGGCGGGTACGGGGGCTCGGGAATCGTTCTCCAGGGTGGTGGACACGGGTATCTCCAGGGCATCGGGTGAACGCCCGGCGGCGGCGCGTGACGTGCGCCGACCCCGGGTCTCTTTCCCTCCGGAACCGACGGCCGGCTTCGTGCCGGTGGCCCCGGTGGCACCCGGCGGGGTGCGGAGCGGCGTAGGCCGGGCGAACGCCGCACGGGTGTTCTACCCGACATACGACACCCGAGTCATGTTTTGTGCGATTTATATCGCTTCATCCGATTCGCCCCTTCGGGTGCCCGGCGGCCCGCACGGCCGAGACCGTCCGCTCCCGGCCGTCTCGGGGCCGAGACCCTCCGCCCTGGCCGCCTACGGGCCGGAGACCGGCTGTGCACGGGGTCGGGACCGGCCGCCCACGGGCCCGATACTGGCCGCCTCCGGAGCCGCGACCCGCTGCCCCCGATCGGAGGCGGCCCGGCGAAGCGCGGTCGCGAGGGCCTCGTCCAGCGCGGCGGAGAGTTCGGCGTCGTCCCGGTCGGTGCCCGCCCAGGCGACGTGCCCGTCGGGGCGGACCAGCGCCGCGCGTACGCCGGCCCACGCGGCCGGGGGCCCGTCGAGGACGGCGGAGCGGACGGCGAGCCCGGGCCGGGCGCGGTCGCCGAGGGCGCCGTCGGGCGTCAGGTCGAGCAGCAGGTACGCGGTCGGGTCCAGCAGGGCGAACAGGCCCGCCTCCGAACCGGCGAGGGCGAGGTCGGGTGCGCGGGTGCCGGTGAGCGGGTGGGCCGCCGGGGCGCCGTCGCCGGCGCGCGTCGTACGGGGCCGGATCGTGCGGCGTGCCGTCGGGGTCCGGAGCCCCGCCGATTGATGTTCGCCCGCCCGCCGATTCTTTGTTACCCGCGGGTATTGGCTCGCCCCCTCGGCTGGTGTACGTTCTCGCCCGGGCGGAACGACTGCCCCGGGTCCAGGGGCCTTCCGGTGGACCGCGCCTGACGCCCCCTCATGGGACGCCGGGCCCGGCCGCGCGGGGCGACCCGGCTGCACGGACCCGGTCGGCGGCGACTTCGGCCCCCTCCCGCCCGGCTCCCGCCGGACGGAAGGCGCTCGGCCCCCCCGGTGGCGACTCCTGCCGACAGCCGGCCGTTCGGCATGCCCTCGACCCTCCGTCGACCGGCGCCCGCGGCGGCCCCGTCGAGCGAGGACCTCGTCCGAGGGGGGCCCGCTCCGCCCGGTCACAACGTCGTCGCGACTCGCGCCACCGACCGACCCCCACCGCCGCGCCGACCGACGACCCCCACAGACGAAAGGCCACCTCCCCGATATGAGCATCAAGGCACGGCTCGTTGCCGCAGCGGCCCTCACGGCCGCGATCACCGCCGGTCTCGCCACCCCGGCGGTCGCGGCCCCGAAGGCCCCGGCAGCCCCGGTTGCTCCGGTCAAGGCCCCGGCCGTCGCCGCCGCCGCCGCGAGCAGCGGTGCGGTGACCGAGGCGCAGTGGCTGGCCGACGTCGGCGCCGCGATCGCGCCCGCCCGCGCGTACGTCGAGCAGCGCACGGCCACGCCCACCGGCGAGAAGCCCGCGATCGTGTTCGACATCGACAACACCACGCTCGCCACGCACTTCCACCCGTTCGCGATGTCGGGCATCGCGCCCGTCGTGGAGCTGGCGCAGTACGCCCACAGCCGGGGGGTCGCGATCATCTTCGTCACCGCGCGGGTGGACTTCATCGACCCGATCACCCGGCACAGCCTGGCCGCGGCCGGCTACACCGTGGACGAGCTGCACGGGCGCGACCTGTGCGACCTGTTCAAGCCGGTCCAGCAGTACAAGACGGACGAGCGGGTCGAGGTCGAGAACGAGGGCTACACGATCATCGCCAGCGTCGGCAACAACTGGACCGACCTGGACGGCGGCCACGCCGAGCGCACCTTCAAGCTGCCGGACTACAACGGCCTGCTCTCCTGACCCACCCCGCCGGGCGGTCGACCCACGCCCTCCGGCGGTCCGACACCGCCCGGGGCCGGTGGGCACGCCGAGCCCCGGGCGGGACGCGGACGCGGTGCCCGGGGCGGGAGGCCGTGCCCGGGGAGAGGCAGCGCGACGGGCAAAGAAGAACCCCCGGACGACAGACGTCCGGGGGTTCCAGCGGTGGGCCTAACAGGACTTGAACCTGTGGCCTCTTCCTTATCAGGGAAGCGCTCTAACCGTCTGAGCTATAGGCCCGCGCTGATGTTGCCCGCCAACATTAGCAGAGCTCGGACCGAGCCCCGACCGGGTCAACCCCGGCCCCCGGATGCGCCCGGACCCCGGCCGACTCCGCCGTGGGCCGTGGCGGCAGCACGGTGGTGGCCGGGCCGACACCGCGCAGCTGTGTGGGCCCGGGGCGGACCCGGCCCCTGTCCCGACCCCCGAGCGGAACAGGGGCGCTGCCGACCGTCGGCCCGGCGGGTCCCGGGTCGGCAGCGCCGACGTGTCAGCCGGCGAGCTGGTCGACGGTGGGGACCACGATGCCGAAGAGGTCGGTGATCGTGGTCAGGCTCGCCGCCTGCAGTCCGGCGGCGGGCACGAGGCCGCCCTCGGACGCGGCCAGCGAGCGGGTGGCGGTCGCCTCGGCGACGACGGCGGGCCGGTAGCCGAGGTTGAACGCCCCCTGGGCGGTGAAGGTGACGCACATGTGGGTCATGAACCCGGCCAGCACCAGGTCGAGTCCGGAGCCCAGGTCGCGCAGCGTCTTCTCCAGCTCCGTCTGGTGGAAGGCGTTGGGGAACTGCTTGACGACGATCGGCTCGCCGTCGATCGGTGCCACCTCGGGGCTGATCGCACCGATCTCGGCGCGGATGTCATAAGGGGTGCCCTCGCCGCCGTCGTTGACGATGTGGACGACCGGCGTGCCGGCCGCGCGGGCGGCGGCGAGCAGGCGGGCCCCGGCGGCCAGGGCGGGCTCGACGCCGTCGAGCGCCATCACGCCACCGCGGTAGGTGTTCTGGAAGTCGATCATGATCAGGGTGCTCTCGCCGAGGCGCGGCGGCGTGTTGTCGAGGCCGATGACGTCACGCAGGGTGGTGGAGGCAGACATGGCTGGAGGTGTCCTTTCGGGCGGATGACGGATCGGTCGGAAGCCGGACCGGAAGCCGGACCGGAAGGTGCGACGTCGGACCGGAACGGGTTGGACGTGAGAAGGGGTGGACAGGGCGGATTCGGGCGGCCCGTATCCGTGCCGGTGCCGGGAATCAGGCATGGCGGAGCCTCGGTCGCGACGACTCGCGTGCCGCGGCGGCCGGGTGAGGGAGCGGTCAGGGCGTCCGGTGATCCCGACGCAGGGGCGACGACACCGGTGCCACCAGGACGCCGGTGCGACCAGGACTTCGTGCGATCAGGATGCGGTGCGATCAGGACGTGGTGCGGAAACGGCGACGGTAGGAGGCCGGGGTGGTGCTGATCTGCTTGCGGAACGCGCGGTGCAGCGTTTCCACCGAGCCCATCCCGATGCCCGCCGCGATCTGCGCCAGTGGTTGGTCAGTGGTCTCCAGCAGGCGGCGGGCCGCCTCGACCCGGGCCGCCTCCACGTAGGCGGCCGGGCTGGTGCCGGTCTCCTGGCGGAAGACCCGGGCGAAATGGCGCTCGCTCAGGCACATCCGCGCGGCCAGGGCGGGGGCCGACAGGTCCTCGTCGAGATGCTCGGTGATGAAGACGCGCAACTCGTCGATGTCCCTGCGGGCCGGGGCGGGCCGGCTCAGCGGCACGCTGAACTGGCTCTGGCCGCCCTGCCGCCGCAGATACATCACCAGCTGTCGGGCCACGGCCAGGGCCAGGTCCTCGCCGTGGTCCTCGGCGACCAGCGCGAGCGCGAGATCCATGCAGGTGCTGATGCCCGCGCCGGTCCACACCCGGCCCGAGCGGACGAAGATCGGGTCGGCGTCGACCCTGACCTTCGGGTGGTCGGCGGCGAGCTGGGCCGCGGTCGACCAGTGGGTGGTCGCCCGCCGCCCGTCCAACAGCCCGGCGGCCGCCAGTAGATGCGCTCCCACGCACACCGAGGCGATCCGCCGTGCGTGCGGTGCCGTCTCCCTCACCCACTCCACGACGGCCTCGTCGACCCGGGCCACCGGACCGTCGGGGCGCAGCTCCACCGCGCCGGGCACCAGCAGCGTGTCCACTGCGGCGCCCACCTCGGAGAAGGAGAGGTCCGCGACCAGGCGGACCCCGGCCGAGGTGACGACCGGCCCGCTGTCGGGGCCGGCCAGCCGGATCTCGTAGCCCGCCCGGCCGCCGGTCTCCCGGTTGGCCAGGGCGAAGACCTCGGCCGGACCGGTGACGTCGAGCAGGTCGACATCGGGGAAGACCGCGATGACGACACGGTGTGGAGTGGGCATGCATCCATCGTCACGGCAGCACCCGGACGACCGCAATGACGGCGATCTGTCACATCCGGCTATCGGGCGTCCGGGCCGCCGACGACATGCCGGGGGCTCTCCGGGGCTCTGGCAGGCTCTGGCGGGCTCTGGCGGGCGGACCGCCGAGCCCCGGTCCGGGCCGGCCGGGGAGGTTTGCCTCTGCCGCCAGGGGCGGGTAGTGTTTCCTAGTCGCTCGACTGGGAGCACCGGACACGCAATAGCGCGGACGGTCCCGGGGCGGCCAATCCTCTTGTTCACACCTCTCTTCCCGGCTGGGTCGCGTTTCGGTGCGCCTCCGCTCGAATTGTTGTGCGTGTTTAAGTCGGTTGCGGTCGGATTCGCTTTGTGAAGCGCGGTTCGGCTAGAGTTCAGCAGGTCGGAGAGGCCCCCGGGTCGATAATCCGACAACCTCTGGAAAGCCGGAAGCGCGGAAAGACGAAGCAGAGCGATCTGCTAGAGTCGGAACCGCCGAAAGGCCGAAAGAAAGCAAATCGGATGAACGAAGCGCCGGTAAACGGAGCGGAAAGCATCTGGTAAGCTGGAAACACGAAAGAACGAAGCGCCCGGAGGGCCCGCTGGAAGGCGGTCCGAAGGAAGTGTCCGTTCCTTGAGAACTCAACAG
>NZ_JBHWUI010000117.1:0-14654 GCF_042737525.1 Kitasatospora sp. NPDC059973
GACGACCGTCGGGCCGGCCCTGTCCTCGGCGTCGTCCAGGTGCAGCACGGTCGCGGGGGGGGCCCCGCGGCGGGACACAGGTGGGAGCACGTCGAGCCGCGTCACCAGGACCCCGGCCACCACCGCGGGGGGGGGGTCGGTCACACCGACCCGCCGCCGTTCCACTGCTCCGCGGCCCCGCTCCGCTCAGTCCTGCCAGTCGACGATCCGGCTGGAACTCAGGGCGCGCTCGCCCCGGTGGGTGACCAGCGTGATGTCCTGCGGGGCGGGCGCGCCGTCGATCGCCCAGTAGATCCGGCCCGGCGAGCGGTGCGCGGGCCACTGCCGGGAGTCGACGATGCGCCACCGGGCGAGGGTGCGCAGGAAGAACGGGTCGGCAGCCGTCCAGCGCCCGTCCACCTCGATCTCGACCCACATGTGCTGGAGCGGGAAGGGCGCGGACATGATCAGGCCGCTGGCGCCCCGGATCCGCACGCCGGTGCCGGCGGCCTCGTCCAGCAGGACGTGGCCGGCGAGGCGGCAGTCGGCGAGGCCGGTCTCCCGGGCGAAGCCGACATCGGTCGACAGGTCGTGCGGGAGGAGGTGGAAGACCAGCCGCTCGACCGACGTGAACAGCGGGAGCACGGTGTCGCCGAACCAGTGCTCCTCGGCGGGCAGCGTGATCCGCCGGACGAAGGAGACGGGGCTCTCCCAGGTCACCTCGCCGGAGCCGGAGGCGGCGTCGAGCATGACGCTGGGCGCGAAGTCGCACGCGCCGGGGTGGCCCGGCTCGGGGCAGCGGCCGGTGGTGCGGAAGCGGTACTCGTTGCGGCTGCGGCCGAGTTCGCCGTCGAAGGCCCGCCCGAGCGTCTTCATCAGCATCCAGTTGGGGCTGTTGAGCTCCAGCTCGACGGTGACGTTCTCCAGGTCGAGCACGTCGTAGCGCCGTTCCTCGCCGGTGCCGCCGTGCGGCAGGCCCGCGTCGAGGAGCTGCTCCAGGAGGTCCCCGGAGACGCCGTAGACCTTCTGGAGTGAGGCCTGCGGGACGGTGAAACCCCGGTGGCCGTCCGGGACCCGCAGGATCCGGTCGACCACCTCCGTGACCGCCGTCCCGTGTTCCGGCCGAGGGTGTGCCTGGTGGTCCATCAGTTCTCCACTCTGCTGCCGGCCGACGGCTGGGCCGGCCGGATCGACGTTGCGCTCGGCGGCACGACCGTGTCGCGGTGACGGGCCGCGACGGCCTCCGCATGCTCCCCGAGCAGGTGCTCGCGCAGGGTCGCGAGTGTCGGCCGGGCGAACACCACGGCCGGGTCCAACTCGATCCCGTAGATCTCGCCCACCTGGCCGGCGAGCTGCAGCAGCGAGATGGAGTCGAAGCCGAGGTCCATCAGGTCGGCGTCGGTGTCGACCGCGTCCGGTTCGACCAGGAGGAAGCCGCAGGACTCCTGGCGGAGGTCACGGTCGACGGCCGCCGCGGCGCTCTGCGACGGCACCGGGGCGTCCGTGGTGTCCAGGGCGTCAGCGATGTCCCGGTCGTCCTGGTCGTCCCGGTCGTCGTGGTCAGCCCGGACCGCGGGTTCGGCGTCCACCCAGAAGTGCTTGCGCTCGAACGGGTAGGGCGGCAGCTCGACCCGCGCCGGACGGGGGGCCGGCCAGAGGCGGCTCCAGTCGATCGCCGCGCCCTCCGTCCAGAGCGCGGCGAGCCTGTCCAGCCGCCGCTTCGCCGTCAGGGCCTCGACGTAGGCCCGTCCGTCCTCGTCGTCCAGCAGGTGCCCGTGCGAGCCGTCCACGCGGGCGGTCCCGGTCCGCAGACCCTCGGCGGGGCGGCCCGCGGCGAAGGCCTCGAGTGCCGCCCGGAGCTCCGCGGTGCCGCGGGCGGTGACGGCGAGGCGCTCACCGAGCTCCCGCCGCCCGACCTGGCTGCTGTAGGCGAGGCGCGTCAAGTCGGACGCCGGGTCGGTGCCGCCCGCCGGGTCGGACAGCGTGCGGGCGAGGGCGGCGGCGAGGGTGCCCAACTGCTCCCCGGTCCGGGCGGAGAGCAGCACCGCGTGCTCGGCCTCCGTCCGTTCTTCCGCCACGCGCGCGGACAGGTACTCCTCGACGATCAGGTGGGCGTTGGCGCCGCCCGCGCCGAAGGCGCTCACCCCGGCGCGGCGCGGGACGCCGGGCGGGGTGCGCCACTCCTCCTCCGCCCGGGGGAAGCGGATCGCGGGGGCGTCGATCCTGGGGTTGACCCGGTCCAGCGAGACGCACGGCGCGATCCGGCCGTACTTGAGCTGCAGCAGCACCTTGGTGAGGCCCGCGACTCCGGCCGCGCCCTCCAGATGCCCGATGTTCGCCTTGATCGAGCCGACCGGGCACGGCTCGCCGTCGTCGCGCCCGGGTGCCAGGGCGCGGGCGAGTCCGGCGATCTCCAGCGGGTCGCCGAGGGCGGTGCCGGTGCCGTGCGCCTCGACGTAGGACAGGGTGTGCGGCTCCACGCCGGCCCGGGCGGCCGCCGCGCCGACCAGGTCGCACTGCCGGGCGGGGTCGGGCACGGTGTAGCCCGAGGTGCGGCCGGCGGTGTTCAGCGCGCTGCCCTTGATGACGCCCCAGATGTGGTCGCCGTCGGCGACCGCCGCCGCCAGCGGCTTCAGCAGCACGGCACCGACGCCCTCGCCGGGGACGAAGCCGTCCGCGGCCTCGTCGAAGACCTTGCACGCCTCGTCGGAGGAGAGCATGCCCGAGCCGGAGAGCCCGACGAGGTGGGCGGGGTGCAGGAGCAGGTTGACGCCGCCCGCGACGGCGGTGCGGCACTCGCCCCGGCGCAGGCTCTCGCAGGCCAGGTGGATCGCGGTGAGCGAGGACGAGCAGGCCGAGTCGACGGCGAAGCTGGGGCCGTTGAGATCGAAGAAGTAGGAGACCCGGTTGGCGATGGACCACGGCGCGGAGTTGGCTCCGGTGAGCCGGCCGAACGGCCAGCCGGTGGCACCGATCTTCCCGTACGTGTGGTTCATCGTCCCGACGAACACCCCGGTGGACGGCTCGTGCGTGGTGGTGCCGAGCATTCCGGCCTGTTCGAACAGGTGCCAGCACGCCTGCAGGAAGAGCCGCTCCTGCGGGTCGGTGTGGACGGCGTCCAGGGGCAGCATGTGGAAGAGCTCCGCGTCGAACTCGGCCACGCCGTCGATGAAGCCGCCCCAGCGGCCGTACGAGCGGTCGGGCCGGCCCCGGCGCGCGTCGAAGTGGGTCCGCCAGTCCCAGCGTTCCGGGGGGACTTCGGTGATGCTGCGTACGCCGTCCCGCAGGTTGCGCCAGAGCGCTTCGACGTCCGGGGCACCGGGATAGCGCCCGGTCACCGCGATCACCGCGATGTCGGAGGCGGCCGTGGCCGGGGTCGGCCGGGCCGGGGGTGCCGGCTCGGCGTGGGGCACGCCGGTGCCGGAGGTCTCCGGGCCCAGCAGGGCGTGGAGTTCGGGTCCGCGGGTCCGGCGCAGGTGCTCGGCGATGTCCGCCACCGTCGGGTGCTCGAAGGTCAGGGTGGGCGCGATGTCGCCGAGGTCCTCGTCGAACCGGACGGTGATGTTCATCCGGGTCAACGAGTCCAGGCGGAGGTCGCGCAGGGCGTCGGGGCCGTGCAGGTCGGCCGCGGCGACTCCGGCGGCCTCCGCCACGACCTCGCGGACATAGGAGTGCACGGCCGCGAACGACGGCACCTGGCCTGCCCCTGACAGGCCATCGGTCCCGGAATCGGGGGACATGGCGGTCCTTTCGTCTCAAAACGGCCGAAGCTGGAGCAGGGTCGGGCACCCGGGCCGGGGTACCCGGCCGGGTCGATCGGTCGGAATCGATCAGGCGGAATCGGTCAAGCGGGGCCGGTCAGGGCCCGGGTGGGGAACGAGATCGGGGTCTCCGCCCCGTCGTGGGTGGCGAGCACGAACTCGTGGTCCGCCAGCCGCCAGGCACCCTCGCCGATCGAGCGGTGGGCCGGCCATTCCTCGGCCGGGAGGAGGCCCCACCCGGTGAGCAGCTTCAGCAGGTGCGGGTCGAAGGAGACCCAGCGGTCGTCCAGCCGCACGTCCAGCCACGAGTGCGCGATCGAGTACGGCGCCGACAGGAAGAGGCCGAACGAGCGACGGGCCGTCAGGCCCAGCCGCCCCGCCTCCTCGGCGAGGTGGGTGGCCACCAGGCCGCAGTCGCCGATCCGGGCGTCGCGCAGGAACCCCACGTCGCCGCGCAGGCCGGCCGGAAGGTAGTGGAAGTGCACGTCCGCCACCAGGCCGGTGAGCCCGGCCAGCTCGGGGTGAACCTGCGCCGGCTGCGCGCGCACCTGCCGGGTGAGCGCGAAGGGGCCGCCCGGCGGCCCGGTGAACCCGGGCTGGGCGCGCAGTTCGGCCGACGCCGCCTGGCGGCAGTCGTGCTCGCCCGCACCGGGCGGACAGGCCGGCAGCACGTCCACCGCGTAGCCGGTCGCGCCGTGCGCGCCCGCCGCCGAGCGCAGGGCCGCCGACCACCCGCGCATGGCCATGAACCGGGCGGAGGGCAGCATCAGCGAGAGCGAGACGTTGGCCAGGTCCAGCTGGTCGTACCGGACGACGCCGGCACCGTCGGGCCCGCGGCACGGCAGTCCGACACCGGTGAGCGCGGCGAGCAGCCCCTCGTCGATGCCGGACTGCCGGGCGTCGGCCGCGGGGGAGGTGAACGAGCGGAACCGGTCGGGTACCCGCACGATCCGGTCCACGACCGCGCGCAGGGTCGCTTCGTCGGGCACCGGCCGCGCCTTACGGGCGGGCGGGGCCATCAGTGCGCCTCCGCGGGGACGGTGCGCGAGCCCTCGCGGTAGGAGGAGGCCTGGATCTCGTACAGCTCGCTGTACTGGCCGCCGCGTGCCATCAGCTCCGCGTGCGAGCCGAACTCGACGACCCGGGAGCCGTCGACGACCACGATGAGGTCGGCCATCCGGACGGTCGAGAAACGGTGCGAGACCAGGACGGTGATCCGGCCGGACTCGTCGTCGGCGGCGCTGCGGGCGGCCTCCGCGTAGCGTTCGAACAGCGCGTGCTCCACCTCGGCGTCGAGCGCGGAGGTCGGCTCGTCGAGGACCAGCAGCAGCGGGTCGTCCCGCATGAAGCCCCGGGCAAGCGCGACCTTCTGCCACTGACCGTGCGAGAGGTCGACACCGTTCTCCCAGGACGGACCCAGCTGCGTGGCGAGCCCGTCGGGCAGGCCGGCGACCAGGTCCTCGGCGCCGGCCCGGACGATGCCGCCCCGAACGGCGGCCGGGTCGTCGAGGCGTGCGACGTCACCCACGCCGACGGCCTGCTGCACCGGGTACTCGAACTTGAAGAAGTCCTGGAAGGCGCCGCTGATGCGCGCGCGCCACTCGGCGGGGGCGATCCGGCCCAGGTCGGCGCCGTCCACCGCGATCGTGCCGGAGGTCGGGGCGTAGAACCGGCAGAGCAGCTTGACCAGGGTCGTCTTGCCGGCGCCGTTCTCGCCGACCACCGCGATCACCTTGCCGGCCGGCAGGTGCAGGGTGACGTCCTCCAGGACGGCCTGCTCACCGCCGGGGTAGCGGAAGGTGACGTGCTCCAGGCGGATGCCGTCGCGCAGCCGGGCCGGAACGCGCTGGTCGGCCGCCAGCACCTCGGCGGCGGCGATGTCCTCCAGCCAGGTGAGCCGACGTGACACGTCGAGCCAGATGGTCCGGTAGAACTGCATATGGGTGACGGTCTGCCCGACGTACTGGGCCAGCCGACTGCCGGCGGTCAGCAGCAGCAGGGTGTCCGCCGCGCCCGCGCCGGAGTCCTGGGCGGCGAGCGCCACGACGAGAACGAAGGACGCCACGAAGACGGACTGGGCCGCCACCTGCCAGAGCGTGGTCGCCCAGCGGGTCCGGGCCAGCGGCTCGTACCGACGGCTCCAGGCGTCCCGCCGGGCCTCGTACAGCCAGCGCTGCACGCCGGCCACCCGGATCTCCTTGCCCGCGCCCGCCGACGTGGCCAGGGTGAAGAGGTGACGGGCCCGCCGCTCGTGCTGGGCACCGGCCTCCTCGACCTTCTTGTCGACGCCCGAGCGCCAGCCGGAGACCAGCACGCCCGGGACGGCGGCCACGCCGAGCAGCCCGTACAGCGGGTCGACCGACATGAGCAGCGCCAGGGTGATGACCAGGCGGATGACGGCGCCGATCGTCCCGAACAGCTCCTGGTAGAGGTAGCTGAGCGCGCCGGCGTGGTTGCGCAGCACCGAGATGCGGTCGGCGTGCTCGGCACGCTCGTGGTGCTCCAGCGTGGAGACGGTCGACTGCAGCCGGGCCACGTGCGACTCGACGAACACGGCGGCCCGGTCGGCGAAGCGGCGGTTGGCCCGGTCACTGACCACACCCAGCAGCCAGCCACAGGTGGCGAGGGCGCCGAGGAACAGCGCGGCGGCCGTGATCCCGCCGCTGTCCTGGCCGATCGCCGCATGGATCAGCGCGGCGAGGCCCACCGCGAACAGCGCGTCCGGCGCCGCGGCGGCGATCGCGGTCGCACAGGCCACCACGATCAGCAGCGGACTCGCCTGGTAGCCGAGACGCAGCGACCGCACCAGCGACCTGGCGGACGAGGGCAGCCCGTCAGAGGACGATGCCATCGGATTCCTCCTCGAAGTCGAAACGGGACGCCTGCAGGTCGAACATCTCCCGGTAGCGGCCGTTGGCGGCCATCAGCTCGTCGTGGGTGCCGAGCTCGGCCACCCGGCCGTCCTCCAGGACGCAGATCCGGTCGGCGTGCCGGACGGTCGAGAAGCGGTGGGAGATGAGGACGGTGGTGCAGTTCTCGGTGGCCTCGAGGATGCGGTCGAAGATCGCGGCCTCGCCCCGGACGTCGAGCTGCGCGGTCGGCTCGTCGAGGACGACAACCTCGGCGCCCTGGCGGACCGCGCACAGCGCGCGGGCCACGGCGACCCGCTGCCACTGACCGCCGGAGAGGTCCCGGCCGCCCTCGTAACCGGCGGCGAGCACCGTGTCGAGGTCGGCGAGGTCCGCGGCCCCGGCGTCGGCCAGCGCGGCCCTGATCACCTCGTCGGACGCGCCGAGCGGCGCGACATTGGCGCGTAGCGGCAGCTCGTACCGGTTGAAGTCCTGGAAGACGGCGGTGATCCGGCGGCGCCACGCGGTGAGGTCGAGGTCGTGCAGCCCGGTGCCGCCCACCTCGATGGTGCCGTGGGTCGGTTCGTAGAGGCCGCAGAGCAGCTTGACCAGCGTGGTCTTGCCCGCGCCGTTGAGACCGACGATGGCCAGCGAACGGCCGGCCTCGATGGTGAGGTCGAGCCCGGAGAGCACCGGCCGGGAGTCGGTCGGGTAGGTGAAGCCGACGTCCCGGAAACGGATCTCCGTACCCGCCGTCGTCTTCGGGCTCGCGGCCGCCTGCGCGTCCGCTGCCGTCCTCGGGCTGCGGTCACCGGTGGCGAGCGCGCCGGTCTCCGCCATCGCGGGGCCGAGGGCCAGCACGGCGGCCACCGAACCGGCGGCGGGCGGCAGCGCCCAGTTCAGGCCGCCGAAGGCGAGTGCGCTCGCCCCGACCGCGGCCTGCGCGAAGACGACCACCTCGCCGGTGCCGATGGCGCCGGAGACGGCGTCCCGGGCGAGCGACCAGAGCATCAGGCCGTTGGCGACGACCAGCAGCAGAATCGTCCAGCGCAGCGGGCGCTGCTTCAGCCGCGTGCTCTCCCAGCGCAGCTCGACCAGGCGGCGACGGCTGGCGGTGAACTGGTCGACGACCCAGCCGCCCAGGCCGAAGATCCGGAGCTCCTTCGCGGCCGCGGCCTCGACGGCGAGCTTGTACGTGTAGTCGGAGCGCCGCTGAGCCTCCAACACCTCGCCGGAGTTGCGGTCCCAGAAGCTGCTCTCCCGCAGCAGCCAGTGCGTCGCGATCCACGCGCCGCCGACCAGCAGCGGCGCCCACCAGGTGTACGCGGCGAGCACGACGAGCTGACCGACGCCGACGGCGGCCTCGACCAGGCCACCGGCGATCAGGCCGACCGAGATCGCCATCGGCGGTCCGACCGTGCCCTGGTCGAAGTCGCGGGCGCCGGCCAGCTTGTCGGCCAGTTCCCGTGACTCCAGATGGGCGATCCCGTCGGGCGCGGTGGTGCTCTCCACCAGCAGGTCGTGCAGCAGGCAGGAGAGACGCTCTCCGAGGGCCGTGCCGACCAGGGAGTGGAACGGCACCAGCAGCCGGAAGAGCACGAACACGAGGCCGGCGGCGCAGAGCGGACCGGTCGGCGAGGCGTGGTCGTCGATCGCGTCCACCAGCAGGCCGACGGTGACGGCGAACAGCGCCGGCAGCGCGCCGCGCACGACGATCAGGGCCCACCAGGCGACGGCCAGCCCCCGGTGCGCGCGCGGCAGGACGGCGAAGAAGGTCCACTCGTCCCGCTCGCGCAGCCGGGCGATCCGCGCTCCGAGGCCGGCGGCCCCGGCTTCCGTGCCGTCGGGGGTTTCGGTGCCCTCCGTGCCGTCGGGGGCTTCGGTGGCCTCCGCGGCTACGGAGGCCGTCATGGGTGGATCGCCGTCTTGCTGGGTGGGCACGGAATGACACTTCCTCGGTGCGGTGGAACGGTTTGATAACGGTCGGCCGACTGGGGACGACCGTGGCGCGGACCGCGCGTCAGGCCCGGGTGGCGGAGACCAGGTACCCGGTGGTGCCGCCGAGGTAGTGTCCCTCGGCGTGCAGGAGTTCCAGCCGCCGCTTCCAGTCGACGACCTGCCGGGCGGTCAGCACCCGGTCCTTGACGAGCTGGGCCAGTGGCCGTCGCATCGTGAACAGGAAGAACGAGTAGTCGTTGAAGACCAGGTGCGGCTCGACCGCGATGTCGGTGAAGCCCGCCTCCCGGTAGAGCCGGGGCAGCTGCCGTCCGATCCAGCCCTGCAGGGCCGCGTCGGCGACGTAGTCGAGGACCGTCCGGGTGGTCGCCCGGTCGGGATGGTCGAGCACGGTCGAGCCGAGGTCGAACTCGAAGGCCACCGCCCGGCCGCCGGGCCGTACCACCCGGGCGATCTCGGCGATCGCGCGCGGTGCGTCGGGCACGTGCTGCAGCAGCGTCTGGGCCCGGCAGCGGTCGAACTCGCCGTCACCGAAAGGGAGGTCGAGCGCACTGCCGCAGACGAAGGAGACGTCGGCAGCGGCCGCGGCGCCCCGGCGACCCGCCTCGGCGACCATGGTCCGGCTGACGTCGATCCCGGTCACGCGGGCGCCCGGCGGCACCTCGGCAGCCATTCCGATGGCGTCCGAACCCAGGCCGCAGCCGACGTCCAGCACCGATCGCGCGTCGGCCAGCCGCAGAGCGGCCGCGATGGCTGCCTCGACGCCGCGCATGCCCGGGTACGCCTTACCCACGTCCAGCGCGCGGATCAGCGGGCCCGGGTCCTCCGCGTCGTCCACGGCCGCGAAGGCACGCAGGTCGGCTCCGATCGCCTCTGCCTGCATACGGATTCCCCCTCTGATGGTGCACGCGGGGCATGATGGCGGGACCGGCCGTGGCGGACTCATGACGAGCGCTCGAACGACCGCGGTCCCGGCGCCCTCGAACCGTCGCGGCCGGATACCCGGCAGCGGCGGCCCGACTTCCCCGTCAGCGCCGGCTGATTGATCTTCGCCAGACTCTAACCGCATGACATGTACGCCGTCGAGCGTGATGATCACCGCATCCAAACACTTCGTGACGCGCATCACATTGCTGATGTGGACATGCCCCGTGTTAGCGTCACCGCCTAAGTGGATCAAGGAAGGGGGTGGAATCCATGGCTACGCGTCCCGCTCCGACCAACGAGGAGCTCGCGCAGTTCGAGGCTTGGGTCACCGAGCTCGACATCGTGCTCACCAAGAAGCCGTAACCCGCGACGACGTCATGAACGTCGAGCGACGGCCGTTCCGCGACGGCCACCGAATCAGGAAACGGGGGTGAAAGACATGGCTACGCGTCCCGCTCCGACCAACGAGGAGCTCGCGCAGTTCGAGGCTTGGGTCACCGAGCTCGACATCGTGCTCACCAAGAAGCCCTGAGCCCACGGCGCCCAGGTATGGGCCGATCAGAACGTCAGAAGGGGGTGACACCAATGACCGCTGCAGTCGCGGAGGCAACGCGCCCCTCTCCGACGCTCGACGAGATCGCCGATTTCGAGGCGTGGATCACCGAGCTGGAAACCGGCACCGATGCGGACCGAGAGTTCCGCATGGGCAAGATCGCCATCTGACGGCGCACCGCCCGACGCCCGTATCGCCCGACGCCGACCGCATGACGCCGTCGCGTCCGGCGCCGCGCGCATCGGCCGCCCGCGTGGCTTCCGTGGCGCGACCACGCCCCGGAGGCCACGTCCGGCGCCGTGTCGTCTGGCTCCTGCCCCACGACCGTGACCAGGGCCCCGACGGCCTATACGCCACCGGCGCCCCGGGCGAGGCCGTCGACCCCCGCACCGTCGCTCCCGGCGTCAAGGGCTACAAGACCGAGCGATCCGAAGGCGGCCCCGCCTCGCCCGCCATGCTCGAACTCCGAATAACGCTCCCCAAGGGCTGAAGCGGGACGCCGTGTTGACGGCGGGAAGGCAGAAGGTGCGGGCGGCGCTACGCTCCCTCCATGACCGACGACACCGCTGTGGTGCCGGCGCCACGGGGGCACGCCGAACCACTGATTCCGGCGGCCTACGGCACCGACGGAACGGGCTGGACCAAAGTCAACGCGTCCCCCGAGTGGTGGAGATGGGCCGCCACCTCACCCAGGTGGCCGGAGCTGGCCGAACGTTTCGCCCAGGCCGGGGAGGAAGGCGTCAACCCTCGCCTGTGCCGGGCCGTCGGTGCGTCGACGAAGAGACCCTGCACGTTCAACACCAGCACGGAGCCCTGCCCCCACCATGGTGAAGGCCACGAAGCCAACCGGTGCGGCGCCAGAACGAAGAAGGGCACCGCCTGCCAGTGGAACCTCGTGGTCAACGGCGAGTGCCCCAACCACCCCCACACGTGGGAGCGTATGCCCTTACTGTCACGCCGCAGCGGGGGAGCAGTGCCGACGGCGGGACGGGAGCGAGGCCGGCTCTCTCCACACGCCGCGGCGGCGTCTCGGTCTGCATGCACAGGTCGCGGCCGTAACGGCCTGTGAGTCCTGCGGCGCGATGGAGGGAAGCCTCTGCAGGACGTCCAGCGGCAAGTCCGCCCTCGACCCCCACGCCGCCCGTCGGCGCGACCGGTAGCCGGGGATCGGGCCCCGAACCGGTTGGCCAGCAGTATCGGAGCGGTGACACCGCACGATGCGCGGCGGAGGGAAGCACGGAAGCGGCGGATTCCGGAGCTCCCGCCCCGACTGCGCCGGCCGGCACGCAGCACTTCTCGCCGAGCACGACATGGCATGTTCGCGCCCCAAAAGATTGCAGGTCACAGCCCTAGCCACGGTGAACGGGCAGGTCTAGCGTTACCGCCACAGCAGCCCAACGCCCCCCGCAACGGGCTGCTGAGCAGCACGGTCGCCCTGGCGGCCGAGCCTCCCACGGCCGGGACCTCGGGCACCCCCCTGTCCCCGAAGTCCCGGCCGCTGCCCGAAGCCCTGCGGGCGAGCAGCCGGCCGCCCAGGACCGGGCGACGCAGGCCGCGCCCCTGGCTCTCTACCACCGCGTGTACACGGCCCGCCGGAGACCGAAGCCACAGCGACCCGACCACGGCCCCGGGTACCGACCGGAGCGGCCGAGGGAGGACACTGGTACCGGACCCGCCCGTACGAGAGCTTCCGGAGGAACGGTGAGCGCAGCACCCCTGCACGGCCACCACGACGACCGCCAGCCCATCGCCCGCACCCAGGACGCCGTCGCCGCGGCCCTCCCGCCGGCGCAGCGGATGGAGTTCTACCGGGAGATGGGCGAGGCCGACGTCGAGATGATCGGCGGCGTCCTGCGCCGCTGGTGGCTGCGGGCCGAGCTGTACCGGGACCCGGAGGGCGACCGGATCCACGCCGCCGTCCAGGCCGGCACCGCCCCCGGCACCTCCGCCTCTGCGGTGCTGCGGCGTCTCGGCGCCCTGTGAGCGAGTACCACGACGTTCCGGACGACGACGACCCGCTCACCCTCTCCCCGGCCGTCGAGGATTTCTTGGATGACCCCCGAACGCCGGCCGACGTGTTCTCCGCCGTCGTCGCCTTCCTCGTCGACCTCCGCGAGCACCCCTTCCCCGAGCTGAGCCTGCCCGCGATCGAGGAGCCCCCGGGTCCTTGAGCATGGTCATGGCGCCGTCCCGTTCCATCCGGCGCCGCCGTTCGATCCGTCCGCACCGTTCACCGCCGAGGTCCCAGCCACCGTGCCCTCACCCTCCCCGGCAGTGCCGCCACGCCCGCCGGCACGGGCGTCGCCGTTGTGGCAGCCGCTTGCCGTGCCCGGTTGTGGCTGCCGCGGCGGGGCACCGTTCGTCCAGGAGCGGGCCTTGGCCACCGCAGGGGGCCTTGACGTGCGTTCTTCACGCGGCTCCTCCCGGCGGGATCCCAGTAGTGGCAAATGGTGGCGTTCTCGCGCGCCGGTCGAGCGCGTCAGTGGCAGCGCTGGAGCGGGGCGGCCGACTGAACTGGCCCTTGACGCCGCTGCCCCGCCTGCCGGCCGGTGTTCCGTTTCATCCAGAGCAAGGGATGATCTTGTTGGTGCCGTGGTGACTGCGGCGTCGTAATGCACTGGGGTTATGTCTCGAGGGGGAGTCGTGCGGTTCGTGCGCCGTTGTTCTGGTGTGATGTCGGCGGCTGTGTTGGCTGCCGGCCTGGTAGGGGTGCAGGCGGTGGATGCCGGGGCGGCCGGGGAGTGTTCGGCGGGGCGGGTCCTGAATGTGGTGGCCCATCATGATGATGATCTGATCTTCCTGACACCGGATTTGATCAATGATCTGGCGAACCCGGACGTGTGTGTGCGGACCCTGTTCCTGGTGGGGTCGTACTACGAGCGTCCCTGGGTGGCGCCCCATCCGGGAGACGCGGGCAAGTACGCGTACATGGAGAGCCGCGAACTCGGCGTCCGCCAGGCCTATCAGGCGGCGGCCGGTATCGCCGGGCCGTGGCAGCACGGACCGTATGCGGCGGCGGGGGTGCAGGCAACGGCCTGGTCGCTCGGCGGCCGGATGTCGACGGTGGAACTGCGGGTGCCCGACGCCACTGCGTCCAATGATGCCGGGACGATGCGCAAGGGCCAGCTGTGGGCGCTGTACGCAGACGATGTGGAGGCCTGGCCCATCCCAGGGGCGGACGCGCCCGTGCAGCAGCGACTGAGGCGCGAGCAGGTCCTCGCGTTCATCCAGGGCGTCATTGACGAATACCGGCCGACCGTCATCAACACCGAGGACCCGTCGGCGGACCACCAGAAGCACTCGCAGGCTGGCCTGGATGGCGCGTACTTCCATCCCGACCACGTCGCGACGACCAGGTTGCTTATCGGGGCGCTGGACCGGCGCGGCACGGCGTGGCCGCGCATCACCTACTACCGGGACTACCTGGCGAGGGAAGGGAACCCCAACCTGGACGAGGCGACCGCCGCCCGCAAGTGGGAGATCTTCCGCGTCTACAGCAACCACGACGACGAGATCTGCCAGAGCGGCTCCTGCCGGGACGACTACATCGAGCACCGCTCACGTCAGTACTACGCGGACTCGCCCTGGCGCGGCTACTACCAGTTGCCGGTGTCCTTCAGTTCCGAGGACCCGAAGCTCACCCAGCGCTATCGCGTCGTGAACCGCGCGACCGGTCTCTACCTCGATGTCGCCGGCTCCTCGACCGCGGACCAGGCCGCCGTGGTTGGCCACACCGCCACCGGTAACCCCAACCAGGCCTTCGTCTTCAAGGCCGCGCTGGGCGGCTGGAACCTGCGTCCGGCACACAGCGGCCAGTGTTTGGAGGTGCCCGGTTCCAGCACCGTCGCGGGCGCCGGGTTGACCCAGTACCACTGCACGGCCAACACCTCCGACCCGGGCGAGGTGGAGGACATGGTGCGCATGAACCAGGCCTTGCGCATCCGCGGCGATCACACGACCGGCTACACCATCACCGCCGCCCACTCCGGTCTCGCCCTGACCGCCCCGGAGCAGGCCGGTGGACGCGTCACCCAGGAGACGGGGACCGGCTCCGCCAACCAGCTGTGGGACCTCGTCCCCGCCTGAACGGATCCTGCTCAGGGACGAATCCGCGTCCGGTGTCGAGGGTGCGATGGCATCGCGACACTGGACGCGGATTCGCCCCCGCGGGGCTGATACCGGCGGTATGGCGGTATCTCCATGACCGGAAGGCGCCAGCTCGGACGCTGGCCTGTCGTCAAGCCGAGCCTGTCGGTCAGCCGACGGTGGTGGCGGTGATGTTCTGGATGCCGCTGCTGGGGATGGCGGTGAAGGTGGTCCAGGTGCCGTCGGGCTTCTTGTCGGCGGTCCAGATCTGGTTGTCGGTGCCGATGGCGAACAGGCGGATCGTGCCGCCGATGGTGATGGCGGTGGCCTGCTTGACGCTGTTGGCGCCGGGGACGGCGTCGAAGGCGGTCCAGGGGCCGCCGTTGGTGCTGTCAGTGGTCCAGATCTTGTTGTCGCCGCCGACGGCGAACAGGCGGACGGTGTTGTCGACGGTGGTGGCGGTGATGTTCTGGATGCCGCTGCTGGGGATGGCGGTGAAGGTGGTCCAGGTGCCGTCGGGCTTCTTGTCGGCGGTCCAGATCT